>NZ_JAUSME010000020.1 GCF_030645555.1 Herminiimonas sp. | reverse complement strand
ATTCGACCTTCCTGCAGCGCGGCTACGATCAATTGATACACGATGTTGCCTTGCAGAATCTGGACGTGACGTTTGCGCTGGATCGCGCCGGCCTGGTCGGTGCCGATGGCGCCACCCATGCCGGCAACTACGATATAGCCTATTTGCGCTGCATCCCGAATATGGTCGTGATGGCGGCTTCGGACGAAAATGAGTGCCGTCAGATGCTCTCCACCGCTTTCCTCTACAATGGGCCTGCTGCAGTGCGGTATCCGCGCGGTAGCGGCATAGGCGCCAAGGTGGCGGACGATCTGGCGACGATACCTTTAGGCACTGGCGAAATCCGGCGCGAGGGTAAAAATGTCGCGATCCTGGCATTCGGCACGATGGTGGCTCCCAGTTTGCTTGCCGGTGCAGAGCTGGATGCCACAGTAGCCAATATGCGTTTCGTCAAGCCGCTGGATGTTGAATTGCTCAAGCGCCTGGCCGCTACGCACGATGCGCTGGTGACGGTGGAAGAGGGTTCCATCATGGGCGGTGCGGGTGCGGCAGTGGCAGAAGCATTGGCTGCAGCTGGTATCGTCAAGCCGCTATTGAATCTGGGTTTGCCGGACCAATTTATAGATCATGGCGATGCGGCTCAATTGCTTGCATTGTGCGGTCTGGATGCGCAGGGTATTGCAGCGTCCATCCGGCAGCGTTTCGGCAAGGGCGAGCCGCGTTTGGTGGTCAATAACTAGCAACAAGCAATTAACAAGTAATTAAGCAATTAGATACCGGACGGCGCAGCAGGCGTGCTGTCCACTTTATAGGTTTTGCAATGAATACTCGCGATCTCAACATGAGCGCCATCCCCGATGTGCAAAGCACACCCGATACCCGGCATATCGCGATTCAGCGCGTAGGCGTCAAAGGCGTGCGTTATCCGATCACGGTAAAAACATCGTCCGGCGTGCAAGCCTCGGTCGGCAGCTGGAATATGTATGTGCACCTTGCGCAGGAGCAAAAAGGCACACACATGTCGCGCTTCATCGCGCTGCTGGAAGACAATAATCAGGCGCTGGACGTGGCCGTGTTTTCGGTCATGATGCACAAGATGCTGGCGCTGCTGGAAGCCGATGCCGGCCACATAGAAGTGACGTTCCCGTATTTCATCAACAAGACGGCGCCGGTATCCGGCGTGCAAAGTCTGATGGATTATGAAGTCGGCCTGACCGGCGAGATCAAGAATGGCAAACTGGAAGTGAGCTTGAAGGTATTGGTGCCGGTCACCAGCCTGTGCCCTTGCTCGAAAAAGATTTCTGCCTACGGTGCGCACAATCAGCGTTCACACATTACCGTTCACGCCTTGCTGGATGGCGATTTTGTCGTCGAGGAATTGATTGCGAATATCGAGGCGCAGGCTTCGTGCGAACTGTATGGTTTGCTGAAGCGCCCGGATGAAAAATATGTGACGGAACGCGCGTATGACAATCCCAAGTTCGTGGAAGATCTGGTGCGCGATGTGGCCGGCATGCTCAACAATGATGCGCGCGTGCTTGCCTATACGCTGGAAGCGGAAAACTTTGAATCCATCCACAATCATTCGGCGTATGCGTTGATAGAACGCGACAAGCGGGTGAAGTAGGTTTTTGCCTGTTTGGATGAAGAGCCGTTCAGTGTTTGCTGGGCGGCTTTTTTTATTTGTGCTTTGGTTCGCGCAGAAACAAACCAAAGCCTATCAAGATTCAATATCCCGAACCCTGTCCTTTTCCCACAACACATCGCTGGCACCCGAAAAGCGATTCAACACGCGCGACAGCACAAACATCAGATCCGACAGGCGGTTCATGTACTGGCGCGGGTTATCGTTGATTTGCTCGGCCTTGCCCAGGCTGACTATCATGCGCTCGGCGCGGCGGCAAACGGTGCGGCAGACATGAGCCTGTGCCGCAGCGCGTGATCCGGCCGGCAGGATGAATTCCTGCAGCGGTGGTAAATTCGCATTGTATTTAGCCAGCAAGGCATCGAGTCGCGCTACCTGCGCATCGGCGATCATTGTGTGGCCGGGTATGCACAGCTCGCCGCCCATATCGAATAAATCATGCTGGATCGAAATGAGTTCTTCGCGCAATGCGGGAGGTAAGTACTCGCACAGCAGCAAGCCTATATGCGAATTGAGCTCATCGACGTCGCCCATCGCGTGTACACGCAACGCATCCTTGTCTATGCGACTGCCATCGCCCAGGCCTGTGCTACCGTCATCACCGGTACGCGTTGCTATTTTTGAAAGTCGATTGCCCATGTGGAATCCAGTGAAATAAGAGTGGCTGCTGAAGCAGCGAGCATACGGTAAAACCGTGTAAACGTCGCAGCAGCAGCGAAACCGGTAAAATCACGGATTGATCACCGACGATAGAATTGACGCAATGGCCATTAGACTACCACCCGTGCATGCCCTTTCCGCCTTTGAGGCGGCAGCACGCCTAGGCTCATTCGCGATTGCGGCGGAAGAATTATGCATTACGCCATCGGCGTTTTCACATCGCATCCGTTTGCTGGAAGAATTCGTCGGCGAGCGCCTGTTTTTGCGTGACGGACGTAGCGTCAGTTTGACCGAGTTTGGCCGCCGTTATCTGGATGTAGTGCGTGATGCACTGCGTTCGCTGGCAGATTTCCCCTTGCCGCACAGACACGCATCCGCCCATCCGCGGATCAAGATCACGGTGCCGCCGACGTTTGCCCGTTATCTGTTTTTGCCGCATCTGGCCGAGTTCATGGCCTTGCATCCGGATATCACGATAGAAACTTTTCTATCCGTACCTTTGTACGATATGAGCTTGTCGGAAACGGATATCGAAATCCGTTTCGGGGTCGGCAAATACCCGGACCTGGTCACCGAGAAACTGTTTGAAGAACCGGTTTTCCCGGTTGCCAGTCCCGCCTATCTGAAAAAAATAGGCCCGCTGAATACACCAGCTGACTTGCAAAAGGCGCAATTGCTGCGTTCCGCTCTGGAGCCTTGGCAGGCATGGTTTGAAGTGGCTGGCCTGGACTGGCAAGAGCCGACATCGGGTTTGCGCATAGATGATTTGGGCTTGTTGTTGCAGGCCGTCCAGCATGGCTATGGGATAGCCTTGACCCGCCAGCACTTTGCCGCAGAGATGATACGCACAGGAGAAGTGGTGCCGCTGTTCGACATCCAGCTGGCGACGCCGCAGCATGCCTATTACATGGTTTATGAGCGCACAGTAAGGGAACGGCCTGAAGTGGCGCTGTTGTTGAACTGGATGATGGAACGCTTCAATACGCAAAAGCTGGCATAGACGCCGACAGCTGATGGCGCTCGCGTTCAGCGCATCACTTGAATATTTTTCACCTTGCATGGCAAAGCTTTCAGTCGAATTTCACGCTTAAATCGCCCGCCCCGGGCGAGTATTCGCTACACTCTAAAAAGAGAATATATGCTTATTCGATTAGAGAACAAGCGCAGTAAAAGCTATCGGGATAGACCATGAATATGACTTTGGCGCAGCCGCAGTCGCAGCCGTTTACAGTGGAGCATCAGCGCAAGGTGGTGGATGCCTTGCGTGCAGTGTTGCCGGAACGATGCGTGCTTTTCAATGAAGAAGACACGCGCCCGTACGAATGCGACGGCCTGGCCGCGTACCGCCAGTTGCCGATGGTGGTGGTGTTGCCCGACACTGAAGCGCAGGTCATAGAGATCCTCAAGATTTGTCATGCACTGAAGGTGCGTATCGTGCCGCGCGGCGCGGGCACCGGCTTGTCCGGCGGCGCGCTGCCGATCGCCGACGGGATCGTGCTGTCGACGGCAAGACTCAACAAGATAGTCAAGGTCGATGCGTATGCACGGACTGCCGTCGTGCAGCCGGGTGTGCGCAATCTCGCCATTTCCGAAGCGGTTGCATCACTAGGCTTGTACTATGCGCCCGATCCTTCTTCGCAAATTGCCTGCACGATAGGCGGCAACGTTGCCGAAAATTCCGGCGGCGTGCATTGCCTCAAATACGGCTTGACCGTGCACAACGTGATGCGCGTGCGCGTCATTACGATAGAGGGCGAGGCGATCGAACTCGGCGGTGCCGCACTCGACGCACCCGGGCTCGATTTGCTGGCAGTCTTCATAGGTTCCGAAGGCATGCTCGGCATCGTGACCGAAGTCACCGTCAAGCTGATACCCAAACCCAAGCTGGCACGCGTGATCTTGGCGTCGTTCGACGACGTGGTCAAGGGCGGCAATGCAGTCGCCAGCGTGATCGCCGCCGGCATCATTCCAGCCGGGCTGGAGATGATGGACAAGACGTCCACGCGCATGGTCGAACCGTTTGTCAAAGCCGGTTACGACATCGATGCCGAAGCCATATTGCTGTGCGAGTCGGACGGCATACCGGAAGAAGTCGACGAGGAAATCGCGCGTATGAGCGAGGTGCTGAAACATTCCGGCGCCACGGCGATTGCAGTTTCGCAGAATGAAGCCGAGCGTTTGCGCTTCTGGTCCGGGCGCAAGAATTCCTTCCCCGCTGCCGGCCGCATCTCTCCTGATTATTACTGCATCGATGGCACGATACCGCGCCGCAGCCTGGCCGATGTGCTGATCGGGATTTCGCAGATGGAAGTCAAATACGGTTTGCGCTGCGCCAATGTGTTTCATGCCGGCGATGGCAATCTGCATCCATTGATACTGTTCGATGCCAACCAGGACGGCGAGTTTGATCGGGCCGAATTATTCGCCGCTGAAATCCTTGAAATGTGCGTCGCTGTTGGCGGCACGATCACCGGTGAACATGGTGTGGGGGTGGAAAAAATCAACCAGATGTGCGTGCAGTTTTCACGCCAGGAAATTGAAGCGTTTCTGGGTGTCAAACGCGCCTTCGATCCGGTCTCCCTGCTCAATCCGAACAAGGCAATTCCCACGCTACAGCGCTGCGCAGAATACGGCAAGATGCACGTCCAGCGCGGCATGCTGAAGTTTCCCGATTTGCCGCGATTTTAAAATTTAGCCAGGGTCAGCATGGAACAGGTAGTCGAACAATTCAAACAACGCATACTTGCTGCGGGTCGTCAGCGGCAGCCGCTATGCATACGCGGTGGCGGCAGCAAGGATTGGTATGGTCAGGCGCCAGTTGGCGAGGTACTCGATACGCGCGCGTATTGCGGCATCATCGCCTACGATCCGACCGAGCTGGTCATCACGGTACGCTGCGGCACGCCGCTGGCGGAAGTGCAGGAAGTGCTGGCGCAACAAAATCAAATGCTCGCATTCGAACCGCCGCATTTCAGTCCCGATGCGACGATAGGCGGCATGGTCGCCAGCGGTCTGGCTGGTCCGCGCCGTGTGTCGGTGGGCGCGGTGCGCGATTTCATGCTCGGTGCCGTGCTGATGGATGGCAAGGGTGAGGTGCTGCATTTTGGCGGACAGGTCATGAAGAATGTCGCCGGCTACGATGTGTCGCGCCTGCTGGCGGGCTCGCTAGGTACGCTGGGTTTGTTGCTGGAAGTATCGCTCAAGGTGCTGCCCAAGCCCTTTGCCGAAACCAGCCTGCGACTGGAGATGAACGAGGAAGACGCAATACGCCGTTTGAACGAATGGGGCGGACAACCTTTGCCTATCTCTTCCAGTGCCTGGTATGACGGCATGCTGGTGCTGCGCCTGTCGGGTGCGAAAGCGGCGCTCGCTGCCGCGCAAAAACACATAGGCGGCGAAGAGATGCATGGCGCCGATGA
>NZ_JAUSME010000003.1 GCF_030645555.1 Herminiimonas sp. | reverse complement strand
AGCCACCAAACACCACTGAATGCGTGGCGCCTATGCGCGCACACGCCTGCATCGCGGCGATGCCGTCGATGGACATAGGCATGTAGATGATGACGCGATCGCCTTTGGTGATGCTCAGCGATTTGAGGCCGTTGGCGAATTTGCAGACCCGCTCGTGCAGCTCTTTGTAGGTGACGCGCGTGACCTTGCCATCGTCAGATTCAAAAATCAGTGCCGCCTTGTCGGCATTGCCGTTGTGCAGATGGCGATCGAGGCAGTTCCACGAGACATTCAATTCGCCGTCTTCAAACCACTTGTAGAACGGCGCATTGGATTCATCCAGCCTCTTGGTGAAAGGCTTGGTCCAGTGGATGTTTTGCTGGGCCAGGCGGGCCCAGAAACCTTCGTAATCTTCTTCCGCTTCCGCGCACAGCGCGCGATAGGCATCCATGCCGCTGATGGCGGCATTGTTTACGAAATCGGCAGGCGGGTTGAATACCCGCGCCTCTTGCTTGAAGCTTTCGATGTCAGACATGGTCTCCTCCGGTACTGATTTTATTTGTTACTTACAATATGCCCCTACGCTTACTGAAGCCTTACACGAATCTGACTGTGGAATATGAGTGCGGCAAACCGCGATTAATCAGTCCCGGCTGCACAGAAAAAATGCCGGCCCGTGTAAAATGAGGACTCTCATTTCGTCGCTCACCACAGCCAAACCATCTCATGAAACCATCGCCCCACTCTGACGAATTGCCTGCAAAAAAGCCTATCCATCCGCTGGCCAACTTTATTTTCATGACAAGATGGCTACAACTTCCATTGTATCTGGGTCTGATTCTGGCGCAATGCGTCTATGTTTTTCATTTCTGGGTTGAATTATCGGATTTGATCGGCGCAGTCCTCGGCAATCCCAATTCCTTGCAGCACATCCTGGATGTGGTGACGATACCCGGCGCGCAGCGCGCGACCAAACTGACTGAAACCACAATCATGCTGGTGGTACTGGGCTTGATCGACGTGGTGATGATTTCCAATCTGCTGATCATGGTCATCATAGGCGGTTACGAAACCTTCGTCTCGCGGATGAATCTGGAAAGCCACCCCGACCAGCCGGAATGGCTGTCGCATGTCAATGCGTCAGTATTGAAAGTCAAACTGGCGACGGCGATCATCGGCATCTCGTCCATCCACTTGCTGAAAACCTTTATCAACGCCGCGTCCTACGATGCAAAAACGCTGTATGCGCAAACCGGCATCCATATCGTCTTCCTGTTGTCTGCGATGGCCATAGCCTACGCCGATCGCATCATGGCGGAAACCAATGCACTGAATCAGTCCTCCCACTAACGTTCACAGCCGACACTGCCATGACCATCATTAAACAAGACGATTTGATCGAATCCGTTGCCGCAGCACTGCAATACATCAGCTATTACCATCCGCAGGATTACATCCAGCATCTGGCGCGCGCGTATGAGGCAGAGCAAAGTCCGGCGGCCAAGGATGCAATCGCACAGATCCTGACCAATTCGCGCATGTGCGCAGAAGGCAAGCGGCCGATCTGCCAGGACACCGGCATCGTCAACGTGTTCCTGAAAATCGGCATGAATGTGAAGTTTGAAGGCTTCGGCAATGGCTCGATCACCGATGCAGTCAATGAAGGCGTGCGTCAGGCCTACAACCACCCGGACAACAAGCTGCGCGCATCGATCGTGGCCGACCCGCATTTCGAGCGCAAGAACACCAAAGACAACACGCCGGCCGTGGTTCACATGGAGCTGGTGCCGGGCAATACCGTCGAGGTACAAGTTGCAGCCAAGGGCGGCGGCTCGGAAAACAAATCAAAATTCGTCATGCTCAATCCATCCGATTCGCTGGTCGACTGGGTCATGCAAACCGTGCCGCAGATGGGCGCAGGCTGGTGCCCGCCAGGCATGCTGGGCATAGGCATAGGCGGCACCGCAGAACGCGCGATGCTGATGGCGAAACAGGTGTTGATGGAAGACATCGACATGTATGACTTGAAAAAACGCGGCCCGCAAAACAAGACCGAAGAATTGCGTATCGAACTGTGCGACAAGATCAATGCGCTCGGCATAGGCGCACAAGGCCTGGGCGGCTTGACCACCGTGCTCGACGTGAAGATCATGATGCATCCTACGCATGCGGCATCCAAGCCGGTGGCGATGATCCCGAACTGCGCCGCCACGCGCCACGCGCATTTCGTGCTCGACGGCTCCGGCCCGGTTTACCTGGATCCGCCATCGCTGTCCGACTGGCCGGATGTGAACTGGACGCCGAACACCGAACTATCCAAACGTGTCGACCTGAATACGCTGACCAAGGAAGAAGTCGCCTCGTGGAAGCCGGGCCAGACCCTGCTGTTGAACGGCAAGATGCTGACCGGCCGCGATGCTGCGCACAAGCGCATACAGGACATGCTGGCCAAAGGCGAGCCGCTGCCGGTCGACTTTACCAATCGCGTCATTTATTACGTCGGCCCGGTCGATCCGGTACGCGATGAAGTCGTCGGCCCGGCCGGCCCGACGACCGCCACACGGATGGATAAATTCACCGAAATGATGCTGGCGCAAACCGGATTGATCTCGATGGTAGGCAAGGCCGAGCGCGGTCCGACTGCGATCGAGGCGATCAAGAAGCATCAATCGGCCTATCTGATGGCAGTCGGCGGCGCCGCCTACCTGGTGTCGAAGGCAATCAAGACGGCAAAAGTGCTCGGCTTTGCAGATCTGGGCATGGAAGCGATCTATGAATTCGACGTCAAGGACATGCCGGTCACGGTCGCGGTCGATTCGACCGGCACCTCCGTCCATACGACCGGACCGAAGGAATGGAAAGAAAAAATCGCGGCCACCAAATTGAGCCAGATTCCCGTTTCGGCGGCCTGATCCAGCCACAGTCTGACATCGCGCGCCGTGACTTTTTCCGAGCATCCTGATCCCGTCGCTGCCGAAGCGCCTGTCGGCATCTTCGACTCTGGCGTAGGCGCACTGTCAGTGCTGCGCCATATCCGCGCGCGCCTGCCATCCGAGCATCTATTGTGCGTTGCCGATTCCGGCCATGCACCGTATGGCGGCAAGTCCGATGCGGAAATCGTCGGCCGCACGCTGGCGATCGCCGCCTTCCTGCGGACGAAGAACGTGAAAGCCATCGTCGTCGCCTGCAATACTGCAACGGCGGCAGCCATAGCTGCGCTGCGCCAGCATTATCCAGAGTTGATCGTGATCGGTGTCGAGCCGGGCTTGAAACCCGCCGCGGCATTGAGCAAAAGCGGCAAGGCAGGCGTACTGGCAACCGCCAGCACGCTGGCCAGCAGCCGCTTCATCGCACTGCGCGATCAAATCAGTGTAACCACCGGCGTTTCCTTCATCACGCAAGCCTGCGTCGGCCTGGTCGAGCAGATCGAAAAAGGCGAGCTGTCGTCACCCGCAACCGCATTGATGTTGCAGCGCTACCTCTCGCCCCTGCTGCGCGACGGTATCGATACGCTGGCGCTGGGTTGCACGCACTACCCTTTCGTCCAGCCTCTGATCGAAGCCATCGTGCAGCGCGAAAGTGTAGTGCCGGTGACCATCATCGATACCGGGGAAGCGGTTGCACGCCAGCTTGAACGCTCGCTGCAGCAACGCGGCCTGCAAAGGCTGACGCTATCCGAAGGTACGCTGCAGGCATACACAACCGGTAGCCGCAGCGCACTGGTCAACGCCTTCGCGCAATTGCTGGATCTGCACCCGCCGGTTGCGGAATTGACGGCAGAAAGCACGGCCTGATAAATACATTCTTTATTTGATTTGCCAGCAGCGCACGAATTTTGTATAATGCGCAGCTGTCTTGCAAAACATCGCGATTCAGTCTTGTTGTTCAGTGGTGGCTGTAGCTCAGTTGGTAGAGTCCAGGATTGTGATTCCTGTTGTCGTGGGTTCGAGCCCCATCAGCCACCCCAAAGAATTCTAGCCGTGCCCCATGTGTAAACATGCGGCACGGCTTTTTCTTGCTAGCTGCATCAATATGGCGCCAGCCAAGGATGTGTCGCGCATAAAAAAACCGTCGCAAGCGACGGTTTTTTTATTTTGAAGCTGATGCAATTAATGTCCCGACAAAGCGGCTTCAGCAGCAGCGTTTTGTTTGCGGATTTTTTCTTTTTCAGCATCTTCAGCGCTCAGCGGAGCCGCTGGTGCTGCATCTGCCGCAGGTGCGGCTTGCGTTGCTGCAGGAGCTGCTTCTGTCGATGCCGGCTTTTCCGAATTGCAAGCGGTCAACGACAATGCCAGCAAAAGTGCGATGAATAATGAAGCTTTCATTTTTTCCTTGATATGGGTGATGGTTGGTTCAGACGATGGTCGCAGTGGACGCGTGAGGCTGGCGGTTGAACTGCTCATGCCTTGTCACTCATTGATGTGCCTACTATAGGCAGCTGCAGCAGATAGGTAAATTGTGGAAGTCACCTAGTCGCTGCCAGCCTTGCACATGAAAAAACCCGCAACACTGCGGGTTTTTTCATGTTTTGCAGATTTTCATCCGCCATCGTTCCGGGCTGAAATCACCTGCCTGGATCAACTGCTTTGACCAACTGTTTTGATCAACTGTTGTTCGTCGTCTTGTTAGGCTGTTTGATCGGGTGCTTGGTCGGATTGCTGTGCTTGCTGAGATTGACGGTCTGGCTGGCTTTTGCATCGTCGATGGCAGCAAACTCTTGCTGCCTGGATTTTTCCAGGTCCGCGTCATCTTCCTTGAGCATAGGATTACCCGGCGGGTTCGGATGATGCCGGTTTTCTTCGGTGGCGTTATCTGGTTTCTTCGGTGAATTCGACATGCTTAATCTCCTAGAGTGTTCATCCACATTAACATCGATCAGGAATGCGCCAAATAGGACTTGCCGCCGGCGCAATGTAGGACAGCAGGATGAGCACCCCGTTTGCGCCAGATAGACCGCCGGCAAGTCTTGCCGTTATCATGCAGGCTTATTCGACTTTACTCAATCCCGCCATGACAACTTTGCTCGACACTAGGGTACTGGAAACCGTACTGCAGGAATTTGCCGACGCGCGCAACTGGCAGCAGTTCCATTCACCGAAGAATCTGGCGATGGCATTGACTGGCGAAGTCGGCGAACTGGTGGAAATCTTCCAGTGGCGCAGCGAAGAAGAATCGTGGCAAGTGGCGCAAGCGCCGGAAACCGCCGAACATGTACGGCAGGAGCTGGCCGATGTCGCACTGTATCTGGTACGGCTGGCGTCGGTATTGAAGGTGGATTTGAACGCTGCCATACAAGACAAACTCGTCATGAACGCAAAGAAATACCCGGCACTGTAAAATCCGGCCTGGACCAATTGATGGCCGGGCTAGCGAAACAGGCATTTATTTTTGCGCCCGCGCCGGCTTCTTTTATAGTCGTGCCAGCCTTACACTTGCATACCTGCAGCCCGGCTGCAGATCACCCAGACCTTCCTCATGAACGATACACAATTCAGCACACGTAAAAATACCGCCAGCACCTTCACGGAATGGTTGCGCGAACAAAACCAGGACAACTGGGATGCCGCCATCCATCATCGCTTCATCGATGAATTATTTGCCGGCAGCGTTGCCGACGACGTGCTGCAACACTATCTGGTGCAGGACTATCAATTCATCGATCGCTTTGTCGCCCTGCTGGGTGCGGCGATCGCCAGCGCCGATCTTTTCACCTCGCGCGTGCGCTTTTCCCGTTTCGCTGCGATGATCACCAGCGATGAAAACACTTATTTCCTGCGCGCCTTCGATGAACTGGGGCTGGCCGACAAGCACCGGACTGCGCCGCAACTGACCGCACCGACCCAGGCATTTCAGGAACTGATGGCGGAAGCAGCAGCAAGCAGGATCTATCCTTTGTGCCTTTCGGTGCTGGTGGTGGCTGAATGGCTGTACCTGAGCTGGGCCGATCGCCCTGCAGCTGCATTGCCGCCACGCTTCATCCATGCGGAATGGATCACCTTGCACAACAACCCTGCGTTTGCAGAATTCATAGGCTGGATGCGCGCCGAACTCGATCGCACCGGTCCGCTGCTGAGTGCCGAAGAGCAGGCGCGCTGCGCCGACATGTTCGCGCGCGCAGTGGCGCTGGAACGCGCATTCTTCGATCACGTCTACACGCCGCTGCACTATTCTTGAATCTCCGCCCAACCGCAAGGCGCGGGCGACTATCTTCATTGAGGAAACACATGTCATTTACTGCTGAAGTCTGGCAAGAGAACGCCGCACTGTTTGAAACCATACGCACGATGCCCTTCAATGAAGAGCTTGCGGCCGGCACCCTGAGCCAGGAACGCTTCCGTCATTACATGATCCAGGACGCGCACTATCTGGTCGCTTTCGGCCGCGCCCTGGCGATCGTTGCGGCAAAGGCCGATAACACGGACGAAATCGTGCAATTCGCGGACGCTGCGCACACTGCCATCATCGTCGAGCGCAGCCTGCATGCAGACTTCATGGAGCAATTCAAGGTCAGCCCGGCGACCTTCGCTGCCACGCCACTCTCGCCGGCGACCCACCATTACAACAGCTATATCCTGGCCAATGCATGGAGTGCATCGTATCCGGTCGCATTGGCCGGCTTGCTGCCGTGCTTCTGGATCTATGCTGAAATCGGGCTGGACATACTCAAGCGCACAGTGAAGAATAACCCTTACGATGCGTGGATCAGTACCTATGCCGGCGAAGAATTCCATGCTGCGGTACGCGGCGTCATTGCCACCGTCGATCGCGTAGCCGCTGTCGCCAGTGAAGAAACCCGGCGCGACATGCGCAGCGCCTATACGCGTGCCGCCAGGCTGGAATGGATGTTCTGGGATTCAGCCTATCGCCTGGAGCAATGGCCAGTCTAGGCAATGCAGTACGATGTGCAGTACCCTAAGGTTACTCAAGCAGTATGTCTTTCCCTCACCAACAGACAGGAGCGCAATATGGACGAAGAAAGTTTCAATCTCAGCATGCGCAAGTTTTTGAAAATGGTTGGCGTCAGTTCGCAAAATGAAATTGAAAAAGCGGTGGCGAAAGCGATTGCCGATGGCAGCATCGCCGGCACTGAAACATTCCCGGCAAAAATCACACTGGAGATTCAAGGCGTGAAATTGAATGTCACGTTTGATGGAGAAATTCACCTGCAATAACAGCATGCAATTTCCAGCATTGCTGGATTACAAATATTAAAAACAAGGCGCCCGGAAATGGGCGCCTTGTTTTTTGTCAGTACTGCAATCGCAATTGCGAGCCATCCTGCTTCTTATGTTTTTCTATGTGTGGAAACGCACAGATCATTTTGCCCCGGGACTTTATCCTGCATGCTGGTCACTCAGGTGACAGAAATGAAAGTATAAATAATCTGGATCATCTAGCCATCTGCAGCAAAGTGGCTATGCTTAAAAGATGGTTACACCGGATTTTACGGCGAGTTTACACATGGGGATCATCATGCGCAGCAACTACTATATTGGATGGCTGATAAGCGTTTCCGTACTTGCTGTTGTGGGTTTATTCCTGCTGTTTTAAAGACATCAGCGTGATCGCCGTGCTTGTCTGTGCACAGATGCATAGCGTCGTTGCAACGCATGCAATGGTCTGTCCAGCAGCCATGATAAGCATGACCTGCCTACCCCTGTTTTTATAACCGTGCCGGATGTTGCTGGCACGCCTGCCTATTCCAATACCTGGTGTCGCAGCACTTGCTCAGCCACTATCGCTGAGCTACCCGGCATTGCTCCATCCCCCTAGCACTCTCCTACCATTTGTACGGTGGAATCGCCATCGTCACCAAGGCGCTGATCTGCGGCTGCTCGACAAAATGAGCCTTGCTGTTTTCTGCCGATACGGCAAGCGGATTCAAAATGATGAACAAGCCACCTATCACGGTGATGGCAAATACAAATAAAGTGTAATGAAGTTTCATGGTGTCGCTCTCAATTCGAAAAGTGCAGTTCATTTCAGCGAAATGATCAAACACGTACATCGCCGGCAGCGGTGCTGCACAGCGTAATTTGTGGTCCGAACGGCAGGATATTTACATTCTCTGCCGACAGTTTTCCCAAGCCCTGGCCATCCATCGCGCCTGACACTGGTTCCAGCTGTGGATTGCGTTTGGCGCGGCGCACTGAATTCGCAGCTGCCAGCTCAAGGACAAACTGCGGCGTGAAAACGCGCGGTTCTGTCTTGTCATAGGTCGCGTCGCTAACGCGTGCCTTGTTGCCCAGGTATTTCAGGGCATAGGCCCGCTTCCTGTTGAGCGCTCTCTCTACCGGATCTACATGCCGCTCGGCAATTTCATGGCAAGCCCTGGCATAGCCCGGCCAGTCAACAGTCGCCCGCTCCCTGAAGATAGGAGAAACAGGGTATGGATTGGTATGGAGGATAGACATTTTGCACTCCCCTGATTTATTTTGTTTTTAGTCGTTGATCGTATTCAGAGTATCGCTAGCCTGGACTGCCCTGTCGCATCAAAGTACATTTCAAAACATGCAAAGGCCGCTTGAGTAGGATCGTAGCCATATGATGACTTTCACAATATAGGACAGCGACCCAACTTCTTGTAGGAAAAGGGGAGGGCTGCTCGCCGGCAACTTGAGCCTGCGCACGCTGGGCCGCTTGCAGCCGGGAAAATGCAGTGTGCCGATTTGTTGTACGCTTCGTTACTCTGGATTAATTTTTATATTGCCTCATGCCCGCCGACGAACCAGCCGCACTACCCGCAGCACCCATTCCTGCCCTTGCCATTCCTGCACTATCGCTGGCCGCCTTCGGCAGTGCGATTTCGCTGCGCGTCACCGATCCCTTGCTGCCGAGGCTGGCGCTGGAATTCGGCATTTCGCTGGGCAGCGTTTCTTATGTGATTACCGCTTTTTCAATTGCATACGGCCTTTCGCAATTGTTTTTCGGTCCGGTGGGTGATCGCTTCGGGAAATATGTAGTGATAGCCTGGGCCTGCATGGCATGCGCCCTCACCGCACTGCTGTGCGCGCTGGCGCCCAGCTATCCATTGCTGATCGTCGCCCGCCTGATGGCAGGAGCAACGGCGGCGGCTATCATCCCCTTGTCGATGGCATGGATAGGCGACGTGGTGCCGTATAGCGAACGTCAGCCGGTACTCGCGCAATTCCTGATAGGCCAGATTGTGGGCATTTCGGCCGGCGTATTGCTGGGTGGCCTGGCGGCTGATTATTTCAGCTGGCGCGTGCCGTTTTTTGGCATTTCATGCTGCTTTGTAGTGATCAGCCTGACGCTTTTATCCTTCAACCGGCGCCTGCCCGCACACGCGCTGGTCACCCGCAAGGCAGAGGGTTCTGCATTGCGCCGGATGATCCATGAATTTTCCCAGGTGCTGTCCAAGCCATGGGCGCGCGTCGTTTTGATCACGGTGTTTCTGGAAGGTGCATTCCTGTATGGCGCGTTTGCATTCATCGCGACCCACTTGCATCAGGTGCACCACTTGTCGCTGACCAAGGCTGCTGCGCTGGTGATGCTGTATAGCCTGGGAGGCTTGCTGTATGCGAGCACTTCGCGCCGACTGGTGCGCGAGTTGGGTGAAAAAGGCTTGACGCGCTGGGGCGGGATCATCGTGGCTGCATCGCTGCTTGCCATCGGGCTTGCACCAAGCTGGTGGTGGGCCATTCCCGGCTGTTTCGCCGCCGGCCTGGGGTTTTACATGTTGCACAACACGCTGCAGATGAATGCCACCCAGATGGCGCCGGAACGACGCGGTGCTGCAGTATCGACATTTGCCGCCTGCTTCTTTCTTGGACAATCGGCCGGGGTCGGTGCCGCCGGACTGGCAGTAGGCTATTTCGGTACCGGATTTATTATGTCTATCGGTGCAATCGGCGTATTGCTGACGGCGCTGCGCTTCAGCCACCTCAAAGCGGAGGCCTGACGCTGCATGCGGGATGCTTTGCGCTCCGCATAGGCCGGCTCGTCATCAGCTGACTTGCCCGATCTGGCGTTAGCGATATACTAATAGTGCACCTTATCGCAATTCGGAGGCCTCATGTATCGCAAAATTCTGGTCGCTTACAATGGCACGCCTGAAAGCCGTTCCGCCTTGCAGGAGTGCATACGGCTGGCTCCCGACCCCGCCACTGAAATCCATCTGCTGGCCGTCGTCAATCCACCGCCCTCCGTCATCATCGGCGAATACGCGATGGTCGCCATGCAGGGTATGGAAGAAGAGATGGTGGCCGAGAAACAAAGGATGGAACATGAACTGGCCGATGGTCATGCATGTCTGCGCGCAGCCGGCCTGGTCGTACAAACCCATATCGAAGTCGGCGAACCCGTGCCGACGATAGCAAACCTGGTCGACAAACTTGGCATAGAGCTCGTCATCGTCGGTCATACGCGTCATCAATCGCTGGCCATGCGCTGGTGGCGCGGCGCCACCGATGCGCTACTGGTGGAGAAAATCCGGTGCAGCCTGCTGGTGGCGAGCGATCCGAAATAGACGGCGCAATATTATTTTTTCACTGCGCGGCACCCAGCGCCATCGTCGATCTGCCTTGTTGCCAAGCTTGTATTGTTGATTCGTATTCTTGATCCGCATTGTTAATGATTAATCAAGCGATACAGATTGTTACCAATTACCATTGGCCCGACATGATTATTAAGCGTTAAATACCGTCATCATTATTGAGATCATCATGAAAAAATTTATCGTACAGTGCGGCCTGGCAAGCGCCTTGGCATTGTCTGCCGCATCGGCAATGGCAGGTGGCGTGAACTGGTCCGTCAATGTAGGCGTAGGCGGCTACTATCCACCCCCTCCCGTTTATTATTCGCCACCACCCTACAATAACTATTCCAACTATTACGCGCCGCCTGTCATTTACGGCAATGCCGTACCTGTGTACCAGGCACCGCCGCCTGTCATTTATGCACCGGCTCCCTTCACAGTCTATAGTTACCCGAGCAGACCTCCGCACCATGGCCATTATCGCGATGGCTATGAGCGCGGTCATCGTGAATATCGCGATTACCACCGCTAGTTTTGATTTCCCTGCATACAAAAATGGCTAGTCTATCGACTAGCCATTTTTACTTGTGCGTTGCAAACCAGCTTATCTCCAGCCGCCACGATGACCGTGATGACGCGGGCCACCATAGCCACGACCCGATCTGTACTGCAAGCCGAAATTGACGACCGGCCCCACATAGACCGGCGGCGCAGCGTACACTGGCGGGCCGACATAAACGGGTTGCTCATAGTAAGCAGCGTTATAAGGCACAACAGCGCATCCGCCCAGGGCAGCAAGTCCCGCCAGCGCAAGAGTGAGGCGCTGCGCTACGCCGGATGTGAATAATTTCATGGAAACAGCCTTTCTTCAAACTCTACTGAAAGGAGAAAAACGTGGCGATGCACGCATGTTTCTTCCTCCTTCCCGGTTGCAGAAATTACGCTGTGACGTTTTTCGCTCAACAATTGCTGTTACATCGGCCTCATCCAGACTTGCCCATGCCCTCCCAGGCTTGACGTTCTCCGCGCTTCTTTTTAACGACGATAAGCGCCGCTATCGTACTGACGATAATCGGCCTGCTCGTAGCGCCTGTACTCGACGCGGCGCGCATCGTTTTGGTAACGATCACGATAGCCAGATTGCTGAACATAACCGTCGCGGTAATAGGGTCTTGCATAAACCGGAGCAGGCCGGTAGTAAGTCGGCTGCGCCTGATAATAAACAGGTGACGCCTGGTAATGGGCTTGCGGCTGGCGACGGCCGTAAGAACGCCCGTCGTCATGACCGGAGGCGCTGGCACCCACCACGGCTCCCAGCACGCCGCCGATAATCGCGGCATCCTGTCCGCCGACGCTATTGCCGATCACTGCACCGACAACCGCACCGAGCGCCGTATTGATGCCGCGATTGTCTGCCGACGCCGTCGTTGTAACTGCGGCAGTCGCCAGCAAGGCCAAGGCTATCCATTTTTTATGCAACATGATTGATTCCTTTGGACCCTTGCGAAAACCAGATTTGGTTTTATCAATCGCTTGGTCATGGAATCACTATATAGAGCGCGTGCGCAAAATCCACGGGAGAAATAGACTTTTACAATTGTAAAGAAGTATGAAGACGCGCTGCCTGAAAAGGCAGGGAGTGATATTAAAGCGGAGTGGGATTACAGATTGGTTTCAGAAACGATTTTCCATTGCGCGCCCTCTTTCGCCCAATACTGGCGCTTGCGCGTGACGTGCTTGCCCTTGCCTATCAGGGCTTCCTGGGTAAAGGCGGCGACGATCAATTCCTTTTGATCTTTTTGATCGGGATGGCGGAATAGCGTCACGTCGCGCAGTTCGACATTGATCTTGCGTGCACCCAGCGTCGATTGCTGCAATTTTTCCAGCCAGGCGTCCAGACTCTGTCCACGCGGCGCCTTGAAGTTGCGCGAGTAATGACGACGCAAACGATCCGGGTCGGTACTTTCAACATCGACGCGCCATGCTTCCAGCATCTTGTTGGCGCTGAGGCGATCGGTTTCCCATTTTGCCTTCGTGACAAACTTGAGATCGTCGCTGATGATGACCGGCGTATTGCCGATTTCAACCGAGGCCGACAATTCCCGCAAATCGGGATTGGTCAAGACCACACAACCATCGGACGACAGCGGCGGACGGCTGTAGCTGTCAGGCGGCGTACCATGCAGCCAGATGCCGGAGCCGCTGCGGCCATTGACCTTGTCCCATTCGTTCGGGTAATTGATCGGCAATGCGCCGGGACCATAAAATTCCGGCAGGCGTGAACCAGCCAGTCGGGCCGTAATGTAATACACACCCAGCGGCGTCTTTTGATCGCCTTCCTTGAGCTTGTTCACACCGAGCTTGCCCTGGCTGACGTAATAATCGCTGACCAGTTTCAACTGACCATTGATGCGTTCGTAGACATACAGCCGGGAGCGCTTGGCATCGACCAGCACGGCTTTTTTCTGGTCGTCGCGCATCTGCAGGATGGCGCTGGGGACCAGGTTCGGATCAGGACGCTCGCGCAAGGATTTCAAACGCACGATCGCTTCAGCGCGCAGATTATTGAGCTTGTCGGCAGGTGCGCCGGTAACGGCGCCAAAGGTTTTGATAGGCTGCGTGTGCAGCAGCAGCAGATCGCCGCGCACCAGATGGCCAAGCCGGAAGTTCGGATACGCTGCTACCAGCGCATCGGCTTTTGCCTGCGCATCACGCAGGCGATTGGCCGCCATCGCCTTGTAGACTTCAATCAGCATGACTTCGGGATCAAGACGCGCAGGTATGCCCGGCTTGTTGCCGCTGGCAACAGACAGGCTCGGCAAGGCCACGCCACCAGCGACCAGCAAGCCCAAAGCGGCCGTGCCTGTCCAGCATCCGATGCGACGCACGATTGAGCGCAGCTTTATACGCGAAAAAACCATCAGCTACCCGCGCGCTCCTGCATGATCTGCCACTTGCCGGATTGTTTGACCAACACCAGTGTTTTGCGGCTATTGGCCTTGGTACGGTCTGAATCATAAATCTGGCGGAATTTGACGGTCGCCGTATTGCCGCTCACGCTGACTTGCGGCGTTTCGACCTTGACGCTGATGCGGCCCTTGTCTTCGATACGGGCACGACGCTCCTCAGCCCATGCCTTGCGGGATTGACCGGCAGGCAGCGTAAAGTCGCCGGCGTAGGCATTCAGATAAGCCTTCACATCACGCGCGCTCCAGGCTTTCGCCCATGCGTACACTGCGCTCAATACCTGATCGCGCTCGGCTTCAGCGGCGGCGTTGGCTTTGGCCTTGGCTTCACGCTTGGCGTCATCTTCCCGCTTCTGCGCCTGTTTCTGCTCGGCTTTTGGATCAGGCTTGGCTTCCGCTTTTACTTCAGGTTTCGCTTCGACTTTGGCCACTTCCTTGACCGGAGGTTTTGCTTCGACCTTAGGTTCCGGCTTGCTCTCAACTTTTACAGGTGCTGACGGTGCGGCAGCGACGACCGCCACTTTCGGATTGGTGCCGCCGCTGGTATTGCCTACCAGCGTACGCACCATCGTCAATTTTGATTTGGCACCGACATTGCTGTTGTCGAGTTGCAGCGCCTTGTCATATGCCTGGCTAGCCAGCTTCGCATGCACATCGCCCAGGTTTTCGTATGCGGTTGCATAGGTCGGGTTGGTGCGTATCGCCATATCCAGCGCCGTACGCGCTTTTTCATATTGGCCGCTGGAGGCATACAGCACCGCCAGGTTATTGTAGGGCTCAGGCAGGGTAGGATAATCTTCTGTCAGCTTGCTGAAGATCGCGATCGCTTCTGCCGATTTGTTCTGCTCGGTCAGGATCACGCCCTTCAGGAAGCGCATTTGCGCGTCGCGCGGATTCTTGTTCAGGAAGGCATCGGCTTTCACCAGTGCGGCGCCATGCTGGCCGGCACGCAGCAATTGCGAAACGTCGGCAAACTCATCGGCCAGTGCGGGGAAAGAGCAAAATCCCGCCATTGACAAGACCAAGGCACGGCTCAACACGTAACGTAAGCCTGAATTGAAGGTACGACGCGACGCGAAAAGCATGGTTTTCCTTGTTATGGTGATGGGATAAATACGTACATCCAATATAGTACGACAAACCACCGCTCTTCCCCAACCGATTGCTGCATTGCGATGTGGCGCAATAGCCAAGCTTCAGAGGAGTCTGGAACGGTTGGTCGCGTATCTCACAGCTTATCCGCATCCCAGGCAGGATTTTCCGGGATTCAGGCAGTTACGGCAAGCGAATCCGTAGCGTGGAAATGCACACCAGACAGCAGATACGCCAAGAGGGCGCATGGCGACTTGCCCTGCGCCCTCCCGGGTCAAAAGTGAAGGATTGTTAAATGCTTACTCGGCGGTAGCGGCATCACCGGCACCGACTGCAGGGACGCTGGCCAGTGCATACGACATTTGCATGGTTGCCGGCGCGGCGACCATCAGCGACCCGGAAGAGGCATGGGCAACAACGGCTGTCTGCGGCGCAAACATCTGCATCACGTCTTGCTGGAAATTCCAGCCTGCCACGCCGATGAACAATGCCAGTCCGGCGGCAAGCGCGGTCCACAAGCGGGCGCCGGATTTAGCCTGCGCTGGCAGCACGGCCGATTCGGCCAGCACTGCAGTCGCACGCAGACGCCATTCTTCATGCTGGTCTCCACGGTCGCTGATACGGGCCAGCAAATCGCGCGCGATAATTTGCGCTTCGCTTTGCTCGCGGTCCAGCTGGGCTTGATCGGCTTTCGATAATTCCAGCGCGGTAGCGGCAACTTTTGCCTTTTCCTCGGCCGCAGCCAGCGCTGCGCGTTCTGCCGCCAGCTGCGCTTCCTGCGCCAGCCTTGCTTCAGCTTCGACCGCAAGGCGCTGCCTGGATACTTCTGCCATTTCCAGTTCTGCAATTGCACATTGCTCAGCCTCGCTGCAGGCTTGTTGCTCGGCCTGCAATTTTTCCTGTATCGCGCTCAATGCGATTTCGCTCGCTTCCAGGCGCTGCTGTTCCAGGGCTTGCTGCTCTTCCAGCAGCGCCAGCGCCTGCTGCTCGGCTATCGCGCGCTGTTCTTCTACCTGCGCCAGTTCGCTTGCTTCCAGCGCCTTGCGCTCAGCGGCTTCCATCACAATTCTTTGCGCTTCGGCTTGCTGCATTTCTTTTTCCAGCAATTCCTTTTCGGCATTGCAGACCACTTCCGTCGCATGACGCAGGGCTTGCTGCGCCTGCTCCCTGCTGCGCAGGATCTCGGTCTGTTCCTGCTCGGCGCGTGCCCTCAGTTCAAATGCCGCCAGGGCTGCTTTCTCTGCCACTATTTTTTCCTGCGTCGCCCGCAGCACCATGGCCGCGCCTTCCAGACGCTGCTGCTCGGCCTGCAATTTTTCCTCGATGGCATCCATCGCTTTTTTCTCGATATCGGCACGGGCACGCTCTGCCTTGGCCAATTCGACCGCTTGTCTGGCCTTGACCTGTGCGGCATGCGCGGTCTGCGCCTGCAGTTCAGCCTGTTGCGTAGCGGCTTCCAGCATTTGCTTTTCTGCCTGCAGAATGGCGGCTCCCGAAGTGCAGGATGCATGATCGGCTGCTGCGCGCGCCTGCAATACGCCGGCCTGTTCCTGTTCCAGCAAGGTGCGGGCTTCGGCTTCAGTACGCGCTTTTTGTTCTGTCAGCAGTTTTTCCTGGATCGCTGCAAGCGCCTGCTGTTCGGCCAGGCTGCGTGCACGTTCGGCTTGCGCCAGCGCCAGTGCTTCGGCGGCACGCTGTTCGGATGCCAGCGCACTGGCTTGCTGCAACTCTGCCTTGGCCCTGGTTTGCTCCAGCACCTGACGGCTGGCGGCACATTCTGCTTCTGCGGCGGCGCGAATTTTTTGTTCGGTCAGTTCGCGCTCGCGCAGCAATTCCATTTGCTGCAGATCGGTAAGTATGCGTGCTTCCGCTGCCGCTTTCGCGGCCGCTTCGATCTGGCATTTTTCTTCCAGCGACTGCAGGGCTATCGCTTCTGCCTCGGCATGCTCGCGCTCGATACGGGTCAGCTCGACCATTTGACGCACTTTTCCGAGCGCCAGACTTGCCGACTTGCGTTGCAATACTGTCTTGGCTTTTGCCTGCGCCAGGATGTGCTGATTCGCCACGCATTCTGCTTCGCGCGCGGCACGCAACTCCTGATCGGCTTGCTGCCGCGCCAGCAACAGCGCGGCATGTTCCTGGTTGGCGCGGGCACGTGCTTCTGACGCTGCCTGTGCCGCCTGTTCGTGCGCAATTTTTTTCTGATTGGTTTGCAGTTCCTGCTTTACTGCTTCCGCATGCTGGCGTTCAGCGGCCAGTTTTTCCTGCATGACGGCCAGCGTTTTTTTCTCATCCTGCAGGCGTTGCGCCTGGATTTTTGCCAGCGCCACCGCTTCACGCGCCTGCGCCAATGCAGCATTGGCTGCTGCACTCTTCAAATCCGCCTGCGCGATGGTTTGTTCCACTTTCAACTTGATCGCGGCACTTTCGGTTTCCTGCGCGGACAAGGCTTTTTGTTCGACCTGCTGTTGCATGCGCAACAGGGCTGCCTGCTTTTGATTGGCCTCGGCACGTGCCGCGGCACTGGCGGCGTAGGCTTCTTCTGCCTGCATTTTTTCCTGCAGCGCAACCAGCGCACGCTGCTCTGCTTCTATGCGTTCTTGTTCAGTACTTGCCAGCTCGAGTGATTTTTGTGCTTTTTGCGCTGCGATCTCGGCCATTTGCTGCTGCAGACTGATGCACTCTGCAGCCTTGTCCAGCGCGAATTTTTCCGAAATTGCGCGTGCACTCGCCATATCAGCCGCATCGCGTTCCATCGCAATGCGCTGTTCCGCCAGTTCCCGGGCGCGCTGTTCTTCTTCTGCGCGCACACGTGTGGCCGCTTGCGCCTGTTGTTCCGCAATCGCGCGCTGGCGTGCTTCTTCGGCAGCCCTTGCTTCGACAGCAATGCGCGCACGCGCCTGTTCATCCGCCTGATGTTCGGCTTCTACCCGTGCAATTGCCGAAGTCTGCAATTGTTTTTCAACCTGTATGCGCGCCTCTGTCGCCACACGTATGCGTTCTTCTGCATCGCGACGTGATTGCGCAGCCACGGCGGCCATGCTTTCCACATGCTCGCGGCGCTCTGCAGACGCACGCATTTCGGTTTCTGCATGCAGGCGCATCTGGATTGCTTCCAGCGCGCGTTGCTCGGATTCGATGCGGGCTTGCGCCGTTGCCTGTTGCTCCTGCTCGGTTGCGGCACGCGCCAGTGCATCTTCGCGGGCACGTACTTCAGCCGGCATCCGGTTGAGCATGGACGCCAGTGCATTGGTGTCGGCTTCTTCACGCTGCTGCGTCAACATCACTGCATCGCGGCGTGTGTTGATCAGCGTCTTGCTGACTTCAATTGCACTTCTCTCGCGGCGCTCGTGTTCGCGCGCCAGGTCAGCTACCTGCGATTCAAGACGCGCACGCTCTTCCGCCTCTGCCTGCGCCGCCTGGGTGGCGATCTGCGTGGCCGCAATGCGCTGCGACATTTGCTGTCGCGTGTGATCTGTTTCCTGCGCCAGTTTTTCAGCGGCCTCAGTGGCACGCGCGCCCAGTTCTGTTTCTTCGGCGATTTGTTCTATCGTGAGTTTGCGCGCCAGTTGCTCAGCCTTGGCGCGTCCGATCGCGATGATGCCGAGCTGGGTATCGGCTTCGGTGCGGGCACGCAGTTCGGCAATTTCCTTGTTGACGGCGATGGTACGTGCTTCGCTGGCGGCACGGGCCTGGCGCTCGACTTCCAGACGGGCGCGGCTGGCGGCAATCGCTTCTTCAGCGGCCCTGGAATTCTTGTTGGCTTCGGCGATGGCAGCGGCGTCGGCCTGCGCGCGATCTTCTGCCAGCGAGCGCGCATGCGCTTCAGCATAGGCACGATTTTCAGCGGTCACGGTCGCCTTGGCTTCTGCTTCCACGCGGGCAATGGCTTCACGAATCGCTTTCAGGTCCATGCCGGCGACACGCACACCGACCTTGGGCGCATCGATGGCGCTTTCTATGAATTCGTCGTTACCTGCATCGGCTGCTTGCAGAGTAAAGTTTTTACGCAGTGCCTGATTCGTTTCCATCGTGGATCCTCGCTTGAGAGTCAATTCCGCTGCCGTTTGCTTACGCCAGCCGGAGTTTCTTAATAGGCATTATCGAGGGACGGGGTGTAAATCAGGCTTTAAAAAGAGGGGGAAAGTCTGGCCATTTCGGGGATATGGCAGGCTGGCCCAGGCAGGGATGGCGCGTCTTTTTACTGTTCGGTGCTGGATAACTGCTGCAAAATCCCGCTCAGGCGTTCCATTCTGAACGGTTTGACAAGAAAATAATTCATCCCGGCATCCATGCAGATTTGTATATCAGACAAGGCGCCGGCCGCTGTCAGCGCGACGATAGGCAGGCTGGATGCAGGCGCCGGCATGCCGCGTATCGCACGCGTGGCAGCCAGTCCATCCATTTCCGGCATGTGCATGTCCATCAGGATGACGTCGAAGCGGCCATCCTGGACCGCGCGTACCGCTTCATGGCCATTTTGCGCGACCTGTACCGTGTGGCCGGATTTTTTCAACAGGGCGACGGCAACCTTTTGATTGATTTCGTTATCTTCTGCCAGCAGGATATGCAAGGCGCGCGTGGCCTGGAGTGACGCAATGGCGGGCATTGCCGGCACCTGCTCGGCCCTGTATGCCGGCGCAAACGTCAGCTCGAACCAGAATCGGCTGCCGCTGCCCACGGTACTTTCAACGCCTATCCGGCCGCCCTGCATTTCGACGATTTTCTTGCAGATGGAGAGGCCCAGGCCGGTGCCGCCAAAGCGCCGGGAAATCGAATTATCCGCTTGGGAAAACGACTGGAATAGCCGCGCCTGTGCTTCCGGTGCAATGCCTATGCCGCTGTCGATCACGTTAAAGCGCAAGGCTATCTGCGTGCCGCTGGCGGGCAATTGCTCGATTTTCAGCGCGACGCCGCCTGCTTCGGTAAATTTCATCGCATTGCTGATCAGGTTCAGCAAGACCTGGCGCAAGCGCCCGACATCGCCTGTCAGGGAGCGCGGCAGATCGGCTGGATAATCCACGCTGAGCGACAAACTGGCGCCCTGCGATCTGGAGTTCATCAAATTGATGACGCTGTCTACAGCCTTGATCAAATCGAAATCGGTCGCTTCGAATTGCAGCTTGCCTGATTCCAGCTTGGAAAAATCCAGGATGTCGTTGAGGATGGTCAGCAGGGCTTCCGCCGAATATTGCGCCGTTTCCAGATGCTCGCGCTGCTCGTGATCCGACGCTTCCGCCAATGCCAGTTGCAGCATGCCGAGCATGCCGTTCATAGGCGTGCGGATTTCATGGCT
>NZ_JAUSME010000319.1 GCF_030645555.1 Herminiimonas sp. | reverse complement strand
CACGCGCTCGCCCATGATGCCGGACGGTCGCAGCGTGAGGACGATGATCAAGACCACGAAGGCAAAGATGTCCTGGTAATGGCTGCCGAGGAAACCGCCAGTCAGGTCGCCGATATATCCGGCGCCCAGGCTCTCGATAAGGCCGAGCAGTATGCCGCCCAGCATCGCGCCGTAGATATTGCCTATGCCGCCCAGTACTGCAGCAGAAAATGCCTTCAGACCCGGCACGAAGCCCATTGCAAATTGCGCCGAAGAATAATTGGCCGCCCACATGACGCCGGCAATCGCGGCCAGCGCCGCACCTATCGCAAACGTCATCACGATCACGCGATTCGAATCCACGCCCATCAATCCTGCGACACGCGGGTTTTCCGCCGTCGCGCGCATCGCACGGCCCATCCTGGTTTTTTCTATCAACAGCACCAGCATGATCATCGAGATGGCAGCGAGTATCAGCAACATCACCTGCGTAGGTGAAATCAGCGCGCCCATGATGTGCAGCGGTTCGGTGGACATGACTTGCGGAAAGGGAATCGGGCTGCGGCCCCAGATCATCATCGCCAGGGTTTGCAGCAGTATCGACACGCCGATGGCGGTACTCAGCGGCGCCAGGCGCGGCGCATTGCGCAAGCGGCGATAGGCGACGCGCTCGATCAAGACATTGACTGCCACGCAGACCGGGATCGCGCCGAGGATGGCAATGATCAGCTTGACCACGCCAGGCAGATCAGGCGCCAGCGTATTGACCATCTTGAGGATGGTCAGGCTGGCCATCGCGCCTATCATCAATACGTCGCCATGCGCGAAATTGATCAGGTTGAGTACGCCATACACCATCGTGTAGCCGAGCGCGACCAGCGCATACATGCTGCCGAGTACCAGGCCGTTGATGATTTGCTGGATAAAAATATCCATAGGGTGCCTGCTCTCCTGAAGGGACGTCTCTCAAGTGCGTGCCGGCGAGGTGCGCCGATCCGTACAGATAAAATTAGCGAGCTGCCTGATGGCGCTGATGCGCGCCAGCGGAAGGCTGCCTGCTCAAGCCGACATTAACGAGCTCAGGCCAGCCTGTCGATGTTGCAGCGCTTCAGCGCCTGGGTCCGCCCAAACCCTTGGGCAGCGGGAACGTGACATGCTCTTCCACGCCTTCGAGCGTACGCACGCTCTTGGCGCCGCATTCCTTGAGCCTGTCTATCACTGCCTGCACCAGCACTTCGGGCGCGGAAGCCCCGGCCGTGACGCCGATGCGGCGCTTGTCCTGCAGCCACTCAGGATCGATTTGCGAAGCATTGTCGACCATGTACGAGGGCACGCCCCTTTTCTCGGCCACTTCGCGCAAGCGGTTGGAGTTGGAACTGTTCGGGCTGCCGACCACGATCACCAGGTCGACTTGCGGCGCCATGAACTTGACAGCTTCCTGCCGGTTGGTGGTGGCGTAACAGATGTCGGCTTTTTTCGGTTCTGAAATATTCGGGTATTTACTCTTCAATGCGGCTATCACATCGGCAGTGTCGTCTATCGACAGCGTGGTTTGCGTCACATACGACACCAGGTCCGGATTCTTGACCTGCAGTTTGTGCACATCCTCGACTGTTTCCACCAGGTGCATGCCGTCTTCAGTCTGGCCCATCGTGCCTTCGACTTCCGGATGGCCATCGTGGCCTATCATGACAATTTCGCGACCATCGCGACGCATTTTCTCGACTTCGATATGCACCTTGGTGACCAGCGGGCAAGTCGCATCGAATACGCGCAAGCCGCGCTGCTCGGCCTCTGCCTGAACCGCCTTGGATACGCCATGGGCGGAAAACACGACGGTATTCCCGGCCGGCACATCTGCCAGCTCTTCGATGAAGATCGCGCCCTTGTTGCGCAAATCGGTGACGACATAAGCGTTGTGCACGATTTCATGACGCACGTAAATCGGCGCGCCGAATTCAGTCAGCGCGCGTTCAACGATTTCTATCGCACGATCTACACCAGCGCAAAAACCGCGCGGTTGAGCCAGTAAAATTTCAGTATCCATCTTTATCCTTGAAGCGGTGCTTGTTACAGTATGCCGATGATCTTGACTTCAAACTTCAGGGTCTGGCCAGCCAGCGGATGATTGAAATCGAACACCGCAGTTTCTTCATTGATCTCGCGCAGCACGCCGGCAAACTTGCCGCCGCTGGGGGCTGCAAATTCGACCAGGTCGCCAATTGCATAATCGTCGCCCGGGGCCGAGTTCTGCTCGAGCACGCCACGCGAGAGCCGCTGTATCAGTTCCGGATTGCGCGGACCGAAGGCACGCTCAGGCGGCAATTCAAACGTATCGTGCGCGCCCTCTTCCAAGCCGATCAGGCAGGCTTCCAGAAATGGTGCCAGCTGGCTGTTGCCCAATTGCAGCGTGGCTGGATTAGCGGCAAAGGTGCTGATGATATCCGTGCCATCCGCCGAGGCAAGGCGGTAATGCAGGGTCAGATAGGCCGCTTCAGTGACGACAGGATGTGGTAAATTTGACATTAAAATTCCAGTTTGCACAACACGCGCTATTTTAAGCCACGTTGCGCATTCGAGCCTTCCGATAATTGAACAGGCAGATAAACTTTCCACCCCTAGCCACAGCTGTCACTCTTTCCTGACAAATTCATATGGCAATTACAGACTGGCCGGAAGAACACCGCCCGCGCGAGCGCCTGATCAGGCATGGCGCCACGATACTGTCCGATGCCGAATTGCTGGCTGTATTCCTGCGCGTGGGCGTGACTGGCAAAAGCGCCGTCGACCTGGGGCGCGACATGGTGGCGCATTTTGGCTCGCTCAATGGCTTGTTCTCGGCCACGCTGGATGATTTTTCCAAACTCAATGGCCTCGGCCCGGCAAAATATGCGCAGCTGCAGGCAGTGCTGGAACTGGCGCGGCGTTCGCTTGCAGAAGAACTGCAGGCCGGCATAGCGCTCAGCTCGCCGCAGGCAGTCAAACAATATCTGCAATTGCTGCTGGGCGGCAAAGCCTATGAATCGTTCGCCATCCTGTTCCTCGATGTCAGGAACAGGCTGATCGCCTGCGAAGAACTGTTCCGCGG
>NZ_JAUSME010000297.1 GCF_030645555.1 Herminiimonas sp. | reverse complement strand
TGGGCGAGTCCAATGGTGCCCCACGCGTAAACTTCGCGCTGGCCAACAAACCATTTGATGGGGACGTGAATTTTCACACTCAACATCTAGTGGCCTCCATCTCACTCATCGGAGGACTTTACGGCGAAGAACAGCATACGTTCGACGTACCGTACGTGCCAGAACTCAACGAATTTTATGCCCGCACCCTGCATTCCAACTACAGTAGGTTACGTATAGAACCAGAGGGGATTGGATTGGTGATCGGTGCAACTGATCACGACACCTTTCTTACCGCAATGCCCATCGCCAATTTGATGCAACGCATTTTCTCGATGGCTGGGTTTGAAGCAAAGCTAAGCAACAGCGGCCGCATCGTGCGTCAATTATTGACACAGCTAGGTGGACTACAAGGGGCGCGCGTATTCAAAATACCGGGCGCACGTCAGTTGCTCAAAAAATTCGGACCACGCCATACATTTTCCAGTGATACGGCGCGCGACACGATTGTGGACAAGACCGCTAATCATCCGAATGGAACGTTCTCTGCGCATAACGGCCTGTTTCTAAGTCCACGTCCGATGAACACGCACCTTACTCCGCCGGATGTCTTCAGCTATATGGTGGACAAAGGTCTGTTTCGCATAGGTGTCGATCTGGATTGCCCGCAGTGCGATATGTCGAGTTGGGTGGCGCTCGATGCACTCAAGCAGCAAGCAGTGTGTGAACTGTGTGGTCACAGTTATGATGCTGCCCGGCAGCTACTTGCTTGCAAATGGCGTTTTCGTCGATCGGGCGTGCTTGGTGCAGAGCGGAACGCTCAAGGGGCAATTCCAGTCGCGCTGACTTTGCAGCAGCTAGGTGCAAATCTCGCTCGTGGGCCGGATCAGGACATCTATTCGGCATCTCTGGACTTGACGCCCACGACTGGGTTAGGTTTGCCTAAATGCGAGGTTGATTTCGTTTGGTTGGTTAAGGGACGTTTTCCTAATCCCGCGGCAGTGATTCTCGCCGAGTGCAAGGATCAGGGCCCTATAAAACTTGAAGAGTTCCAGCGAGACGTAGAGAATATGCGCCGTGTGGCTGACGCATTGCCCTCTAATCGTTTCGATGCCTTTGTGTTGTTTGTCAAGTTGGCACCATTCACAGCCGACGAGATCGCATTGGCTCGTACCTTAAATGGCCCACATCAACGCCGCGTCATTTTGCTGACGGCGCACGAGTTAGAGCCTTACTATATTTTCGAACGGATCAAGAGAAAACACGGCATCGATAGCTACGGAGGATCCCCCGAAGAATTGGCGAACGTAACGGCGCGACTCTATTTTACGGATCCTGCTGATAACAAACCATCGCGGTAACCACAACAATTTTTTGAGGCATGCCAAGTTATTTCAACAACACTATATATATTGCCCAGCCCGAGCTTACAAATTAGGCTGGGCGCTTTGAGGATTCGTAAAAAGAAGAACGATGATGTATGTCTGCTTTGGGTTACGGATTCAACCGGTCGATGCAACAGATTGATAGAACCGTGCCGCCGGACTGAGATCATAAAATATAAAGGGCACAGTTAAAATATGGGCCCTTTTCTATCTCCAAACATGACAGCAGCCACAAACTAAAACGGGCACTCACTAGTACCGGAAAACCGTTCCCCGCTAATCGGGTGATCAAACTCGACGCTCGTGGCGTGCAACAGTAGCCTTTCGGCCATACCTTGACTCTCAGCCGTGCCATACAGATCACAGCCCAGTATCGGATGACCCAGTCCCGCACTGTGTATTCTCAACTGATGGGTGCGCCCGGTACCAGGCGTGAAAAGTACCCGCGTGGTATCCGGCGCTGCCTGTCTATCCAGCACCTGATAATGACTACTGGCAGCCTTCCCGGTTTCAAAACAGACTTTCAGTTTCGGAAAATTGACCGGGTCTTTGGCAATCGGTAAATCGATATCGCCTTCATTCGCAGCGACGTGTCCGGCCAACACTGCCTGATATGTTTTGACTACCGTGCGCGCCTGAAACTGTCGATTGATATTGGCTGCTACCGTCTTGTTGAGGGCGACGATCATTATTCCCGATGTGCCAAAATCCAGCCTGTGCAGGAGCAAGGCCGTAGGGAATTGCTGCACCAGGCGGTAATGGACCGAATCCAGATTGAGCGGATTTTTACCCGACAGCGACAGCAGGCCGCTGGGTTTATTGATCAGCAATATCGCATCATCCTGATAGAGGATGGTGATGTCATCGGCACAGGGTGGTGCCACAAAGGTATCGATGCGGGCATTCATAGGGACGCATCATAGCTTGATCCGCTCCAACGTCCGCAAAACGCGCCTGCAGATCAATCAGGGAATCGCAGCAGCGATCCCCTGCTTGCCTTGCTTGAGTTCCTGAGATTCGTCATCAAGTCGGATCGACTATCCCTTTGGCGATCATCCGCAGCGCCGTCATGCTGGGGATGAAAAAATAATCGCCGCCGCGAGTTTCCACCAGGCGCGGGATTTTTGACAGGAAGTAAGGCGCATCGTCGCTGTCTTTTTCCACCTCCAGCACTGCCTTGCTTGGAAACTCTACGCTGTGGTTGCCGAGTATGATTTCCTTGTCGTTACCAGCCTTGAAGTCGTTACCGTAATTGATCCACTGCTGCTGCACGAATTCAAACTGGCGACTGATGCTGGCGCTGATCATCATGATGATGATGCCGTGATTGCCATCGTCGCGCGTAGTATCCTTGACGTCGCCGTAAGGCAGGCCGCGACGCATCACGCGACGGCGATTGGCCAGTGCGCCCGGCGTTTCGAATGCACCCGGCGTGGATTCCAGCGAGGCGCGCGGATTGATGCGGCGCAGGTGCGAACTGAACGGGCATTTCGCGCCATCCATATCGTTGTTGAAAGTGAAGCCGCTCAACATCTTGTCCTGTTCGACGCGGTTCGCTGCGAGGAATTTCGTATCCCATTCAGCTTTGCTCTTTGCATCCGGCGCATCCACCAGCGGTGCGCCATTATCGCGCCAGCGCCCGACGAATTTTGCTGCCAGCAGTTCCTTGCCGCCGGG
>NZ_JAUSME010000292.1 GCF_030645555.1 Herminiimonas sp. | reverse complement strand
AACGCTATGCATCCCTGCGCGGCTTCTTCCATGGCGCCAGCGATGTTTCCGATGCGGCCGAACATTTGCAGGTGCGCTTGCGTTCAGTGCTGCTGAGCGAGAAGGCCAATGCGGTTGGCAAGACCCTGGCTCAGATGGATCTGGCGGCGCTGGGTGCGGAAGTGACGGCCTTGCGTCGCAGTGGTGTGCGTGTCGACGAGACGCCGGAAACAGTCTTGCTGGCGGGCGATGTCCTGGTGCTGCGCGGCGCAGTGGAAGAATTGTCTCGCGCCGAAGCGCGCTTGCTTAAATCCTGACGGGCTGCGGTAGTGGTTGACGCTAGCCATATGAAGACGGAAAATTGCCCACCTGTAATGAAGCCCGCAATGCAGGCCGCAATACAGGCAGTTTTCCTGCTGTAGTCCGTGCCGAACAGCTGACGATGGGGGAGCTATCCTGGTCGGATGCGCGATTTTCTTAATATAAATACTTCTCTTGTTCCCAGGTGGCGATTTGAGCGTTTCCCCCGGCAGTCTTCCTCATCCTTCACTGGCGTCGCCCGATTCCGTGCGCGACGCTGCGAATCCATCTGTTGCGATGCTGCCGCTGTATGTCGATCTTGATGGCACGCTGACTTATACCGATCTCTTGTTTGAATCAGTATTGCTGCTGATTAAACGCAATCCACTATACCTCTTCCTTTGCTGCATCTGGTTACTGCGCGGACGTGGCAATCTGAAGGCCCAGATTGCCAGCCGCATCGAGCTTGATGTGTCCTTGCTGCCATATAACAATGAATTGCTGGCTTACCTGCAGCATCAACATGTCGCCGGCCGGCGCCTGATACTGGCGAGTGCATCGGATCGTACGCTGGTGCAGCGTGTCGCCGACTATCTCGGCATCTTCGACGCGGTATTGGCCAGTGATGCAGCGACCAATTTGAAATCAAAAATCAAGCTGCAGGCGATAGTCGCCGACTCCGGCGAGAACGGTTTTGCCTACGCCGGCAATGCCGCTCCCGACCTTGCAGTGTGGGCGCATGCGGCCGAGCTCATCGTCGTCAATGCCTCGCCCGCCATCGTGGCGCAGGTGCAAAACCTGAAAACGCCCGCGCTGATCATCCCGCCGCGGCCATTCCAGTGGCGCTTGCTGATCAAGGCATTGCGCCTGCATCAATGGGCCAAGAATGCCTTGCTCTTTGTGCCTCTGATGGCGGCACACGACTTGAACGCGGATCGCTGGCTGGCGACCCTGCTGGCATTCCTGGCATTCGGCATGTGCGCCTCGGCCACCTACATCATCAATGATCTGTTCGACCTTGCCTCTGATCGCGCCCACCCGCGCAAGCAGGCACGACCTTTCGCTGCAGCGACGCTGACGATACCGTTTGGAGTCGTACTGCTTGCCGTGCTGCTGCCGCTATCCCTGTGGCTGGCGGCGGCGATTTCGCTGCCGTTTTTCGGCTTGATGCTGCTGTACGTGGTCGTGACGCTGCTCTATTCAGCGCGTTTGAAACAGATCGCGATCATAGATGTGCTGGTGCTGGCATCGCTGTATACGCATCGCATTCTGGCCGGCGGCCAGGTCAGCGATGTCGTGATCTCGAACTGGCTGCTGGCGGTTTCTCTGTTCATGTTCCTCAGCCTGGCGCTGGTCAAGCGCTGCGCCGAACTGGAATTCATGAGCGGCGACGGGCATGTGTCGCTGGCCGGACGTGGTTACCGCACCAGCGATTTGTCGTATCTGATTGCCATGGGCATTGCCAGCGGGTTTGTCGCGGTGATGTTGCTGGCGCTGTATGTCGATAGTCAGGTAGGCGGTGCAATGTATCCGCATGCTGAAATACTGTGGTTGATCCTGCCGCTGATGCTGTTCTGGGTCATGCGCCTGTGGCTGAAAGTTTCGCGTCTGGAAATCCAGGACGACCCGCTCTTGTTTGCGATCACCGATCGCAGCAGCTGGGTCGTCGCAATACTGGTTGCCTGCGTAGCATTGGCGGCATCGGTAGGGGGCATGTCATGAGCCAGATGGCGGCATTGGCGCTGGCGCTTTTTTGCGTATGCCTGACGGCACTGGCACAGGTGCTGCTGAAGATGGGCATGTCGGCGCCGGCCATTCAGCAGGCGATGTCGAATGGCATGCGTTCGGTTTACTGGCTGGCCTTGAGCAGTCCGCTGATCTGGGGCGGCATGCTGTGCTTTGGCGCCAGTGCAGGCTTGTGGTTGCTGGTGCTGGGCAAGCTCGAAGTCAGCATGGCTTATCCCTTGATTTCACTCGGCGTGGTACTGACGACGCTGGCCGGTATATTCATACTGGGCGAGTCGGTCAGTGCCTATAAAGTAGTGGGCGTGACCCTGATTATTGCGGGTGTGCTCGCACTGTCTGTAAAGAATTAAGGATAGAAATAAATGAATTTGAATTCAACGCGTTCACTGTATGCCAGTGCCGACCCGGTCCGTGCGCGGCAGGTTTTCAAGTGGACCTTCTTCATCACCTTGATGATCAAGCTATGGCTGGCGGCCTATTTCCCGATGACCGGGGATGAAGCGTTTTTCTATCAGTGGGGCGTATTCCCGGCCTGGGGATATTCGGATCATCCACCGATGGTGGGTTGGCTGTTGTTCGTGCTCAACAGCATTTCCGACCATCCATTATCGCTGCGGTTTTTCACGGTACTGATGTGGAGCCTGATCGCGCTGGGCCTGGTCGATTTGCTGCGCCGGATTTCACCGTATCAGGAAGGCGTGGCCTACTGGCTGGGTACCCTGTTCCTGTTGCTGCCGTTCACGTTGTTGCTCAATATTGTCACTACCGATACGCCGCTGATTTTCTTCATCTTCCTGTCCGGCTACTGCTTCACACGCGGCACGCTGTCTGACAAAATTCTCTGGTATGTCGGGGCGGGCGTATTCCTCGGGCTGGCGCTGTTGTCGAAATATTTTGCCGGTTTGCTGGCGATCGCGTATTTCGTCTACCTGTGCCGCTCGCGCCGCGGCTGGCTCAAGCTGATCGTCATCGCCCTGTGTTCGGCGCCCTTGTTTGCGATTACCGTGGCATTCAATGCGCACAATTGCTGGACCAATGTGATGTTCAACATGATCAATCGCAACGAAAATACAGAGTTGTCGCTGTATACCGTTGGTGAATACATAGCGATGATGATTTACCTGATCACACCCTGGGTCTTCCTCAAATTGTTGCGCTCAACCGGAATGATGGTTCAGCGTGGTGCGATCGTCGTGCTGTTCCTAGTGCCATTCATTTTGTTCCTGCTGCTGTCATCGGAAAAAACCATAGGCTTGCACTGGGTGCTGGGCTTCATGCCCTTCCTCTTCCTGTTCATCGGCACTACCAGCAATGCGGAAGATTTACGCAAATATGCAAAATGGACGGCGTGGTTCTCGGTGCCGCACTTTCTGTTCCTGGCGGCGATCATCCTGCTGCCGACCACGATGTGGAAGAATTACGTGCTGCATGACGACATCGTGTTTCACAAGGAAGCAAAAAACATCGTTGCAGCATTGCGCAAGGATTTGCCGCCGGACGGTGCGATCATGGCGCGTGCCTACACGCCGTCTGCATTGCTGTCGTATCACGCCGGCGAATACTGGCCGACTTTTGGCGAAGGCAAGTTCCACGCACGGCAGGACGATCTGCAAGTCGATTTCAGGCAGTATGCCGGCAAATCTATCCGCATTTTCAACCGCAGGGCGATCAATGCCAGTGACCTGGCGCCGTATTTTTCATCGGTGACTGTGCATACGGTGGAAGCTGATGGCGTTACGTTCTGGTACGCCGACGGCAAGGACTTCAATTACGAGGTTTATCGCGAACGCATCCTGAAAACGATAGCCGACCGGTATTACCGGATACCTTCATTCCTGCCTGTGTATGGCTGCCAGTTCCTCGAGCGCTACGACCTCAAGCGCCCATAACTCTGTAATGATGTTTGGTTGCTGTAAGCTGGCAATAAGGAAGCAGTAGTAAAGTTGTTCCAGGATGCCGATGCCGGATGGGAGCAATCCTGTCCGGCATTTTTCTTTGCGGTCAACATGATGGGGAACAATGGAAATATTTGAACGCATACTTGGCATTATTCTGCCGGTCTTCATCATCATCGCTCTCGGTTACGGCTACGCCCGCTTGCGCGGCGATACAGTGCGTGCCGACATGACTGCGGTCAATCGCGTCAGCATGGATGTGTTGTGTCCGCTGCTGGTTTTTACTGCGCTGGCGGCCAGGGATTTCGACCTCGCGCATAACGCCACATTGATACTGGCTGGTGCATTGATTTCGCTGGGATCGGGTTTGCTGGCGTGGCCGGTGGCGCGTCTGTTCGGTTACGATGTGCGCAGCTTCGTGCCGCCTATGATGTACAACAATTGCGGCAACATGGGTTTGCCGCTGGCGGTGCTGGCATTTGGCGCCGCCAGCCTGGGCTCGGCAGTGGCCTTGTTCATGGCATGCAATCTGGTTTATTTTTCCATCGGCATCAAGATCATCGAGAGTGGCAGAGGCAAGGGCGTGCATGTCTCGCCGTGGAAATTCCTCGCCAACCCAATGATGATTGCGATGATCATCGGCATGGCATTTGCGATTGTGCACGTGCCCTTGCCTGCGCCCTTGTTCATTGCGATGAAAATGTTGGGCGATGCCTGCATACCGCTGATGCTGTTTGCGCTGGGCGTGCGCATGCTCGATGTCAGCCTGAAAAGCTGGCATATCGGCCTGGTCGGCGCGATTGTGTGTCCGGTCGCCGGCTTGATCATCGCGTGGCTGCTGGAT
>NZ_JAUSME010000286.1 GCF_030645555.1 Herminiimonas sp. | reverse complement strand
CGCGCGCCGAGGCGGTGGCGATTGCCTGTGCAATCTTGCTTGCCGAGCCTTCGCCCTGTACCGGCGTTGGATACAGGATGATCTGCACATGAGGGGCGCGGCGTTTCAAGGTAGTCAAAATGTCACGCAGGGCTGCTGCCTGCGGGCTGGTGACTATACCTATCGTGCGTGCAAACAGCGGTAACGGCCGCTTGCGGGCCGGATCGAACAAACCTTCGGCCGCGAGTTTTTCCTTCAACTGCAAAAACGCTTCATACAGATTGCCGACGCCGGCACGGCGTATCGCTTCCACACTTAACTGATAGTCGCCGCGCGGCGCATATAGCGTGACCAGGGCACGTACTTCTACCTTGTCGCCTTCGCGTGGCATGAAATCTGCGTATTGAGCACGACCGCGAAACATCACGGCGCGCACCTGAGCCGCATCATCTTTCAGCGTGAAGTACCAATGTCCCGATGCAGCGCGGGTGAAATTGGAAATCTCGCCAGATATCCAGGACAGCGGAAAACTGCGCTCCAGCATGCGGGAGACCGCCTGGTTCAATGCAGAGACGCTGAGTACGGGCGGCGCTGATGGAGAGTTAGCTGGTGGGCGATCAGGGGGCATCGTTATGTTTCTTGAGGCAGTTTATGGTGCGGAAATTTTATTTTCCGCATGAAATGAGTGCGCAAATATACCAATATTCCTTGGTTGCACGGAAAGGGTGCGCGGTGATTTGTACTTAAAGAATAGATGGTAATGGAAATGTGGTTTGAAATGCAGTGCTCTTTGCAGGGGCACGGGAAGCGCCATCAGAACTAACCGCATCACGATTTTGTTGAGGAATATAAATGAATATCAAGAATTTGAAAATTGGCACCCGTCTGGGCCTGGGCTTTGGGCTGGTATTTGTATTGATGGCGATTTTGATCTCGCTCGCATTGACCCGTTTTGCCGGGATAGGCAAGATCAATAGCGACATGATTAATACGGATTGGGTCAAGGCTGAAGCGGTCTCCACGATAGATACCACGATCAGGGCGAATGCGCGTCGCAATATGGAACTGCTGATTGAAACCGATCCGGTGAAAATGGCCGGTCTGTTTGACGAGATCAAGAAAAACAAGAACACGATCGATGACGCGGTGGTGGTACTGGATAAATTGATTAGTAGCGAGGCCGGCAAATCCTTGATGGTGGATTTCAAGGATGTGCGCGGAAAATATGTCGCTTCCTTTGGCAGGGTCGGGAAAATGGTCTCTGCCAATCAGCGCGAAGAGGCGATCACCACCATGTTGAGCGAGACCCTGCCTACGCTGGATAACGTGCAAAAGAAAGTCGCGCAACTGGCCGTGCTGCAAAAGCAGATCGTCGAGCAAGGTGGTGCCGCAGCGAAAGCACATATCGATGCAGCGACTGCCCTGATGATAGGCCTCGGCATTGCAGCGGTCATTCTCGGTGCTGGTTTTGCGTGGTGGATCACGCACTCAATCACCAGGCCGATGAAGGAGGCAGTGAAGATTGCGCAAACCGTTGCCAGCGGCGATTTGAGCAGCGTCATCCAGGTCAGCTCCAAGGATGAAACTGGCCAGTTATTGCAAGCCTTGAAGGACATGAACAACAGTCTGGTGCGGATAGTCGGCGAAGTGCGCTTCAGCACTGAAGCGATTGCGACTGCCTCGACGCAGATTGCCAGCGGCAACCTGGATTTGTCCGCGCGTACCGAAGAGCAGGCCAGCTCGCTGGAGGAAACCGCTTCATCGATGGAAGAGTTGAACAGCACGGTCAAGCAGAATGCAGACAATGCGCGTCAAGCCAACCAGTTGGCGCTGACTGCGTCGGAAGTGGCGATGAAAGGCGGCAGCGTCGTCTCGCAAGTGGTGGAGACGATGGGCTCGATCAATGATTCATCCAAAAAGATCGTCGACATCATCGGCGTGATCGATGGCATCGCGTTCCAGACCAACATCCTCGCATTGAATGCAGCGGTGGAAGCGGCGCGCGCCGGCGAACAGGGACGCGGGTTTGCGGTCGTCGCCAGCGAAGTGCGCAATCTTGCGCAACGCTCGGCCGCGGCTGCCAAGGAAATCAAGAACCTGATTGGCGATTCGGTGGAGAAGGTCAATACTGGCGCGCGTCTGGTCGACGATGCGGGGGCGACGATGCAGGAAGTGGTGGCCAGCGTGCGTCGCGTCACTGACATCATGGGTGAAATCACTGCTGCCGGTCATGAACAAACTGCCGGCATCGAGCAGATCCATCAAGCCGTCATGCAGATGGATCAAGTGACGCAACAGAATGCAGCATTGGTGGAAGAGGCCGCTGCTGCTGCCGAATCATTGCAGGATCAGGCGCGCAATCTGGTGCAGGTGGTCAGCGTGTTCAAGCTCGATCATGCAGATGCCGTGACTCATGTCGCGCAGGCTGCCCTGATGCCGGCCAAAAAGCCGGTCTTCGTGCAGCTGACGAACAAGCCGGCCGCACCGGCTGGGAAAAACATGGCGCTTGCAGATGGCGGCGCAGACTGGGAACAGTTTTGATTTTTTGCTGCGCCTTGTGTGGATCAAGTGCTCAAGTGATCGAGTGAACAGCAAGGCGCGGCTTTTATTGTTATCCGCTGCCCATCAAAGGCCCACGCTCGCTAGTTGCTGCGCTCGGTCCGGGCATAAAGCGAGCGTGATCCTTCGATGATCAGCAGCAGTACGGCAAGCCAGATCGGAATATAGGTCAGCCATTCGTGACTCTTGATTTGCTCGCCGAGCAGCAGCGCGACCAGCACCAGCAATACAGGCTCGACATAGCCCAGCAAGCCGAACAGGCTCAGACTCAGGGTCTGGCTCGCCACCATATAGAAAAGCAATGCTGCAGCGCTGAGTATTCCCAGCAAGGGTATCAGTATGTACAGTGCTGGATGCTCAGCCATGGCAGTCAGGCCGGCCGCGCCCGCATGGACGAACCACAATCCGGCCGGCAGCAGTAGCACCATGTCCCACCACAGTCCGCCGAGGTTGTTGGCATCCATGCGGCGGCGCAAGACGAAATACAGTGGATAGCCGAATGCCACTACCAGCGTTTCCCATGAAAAGCTGCCGACCTGTATCAATTCGTTGGCCACGCCGCAGGCGGCGCTGATTGCGGCCAGGTTTTGCAGGCGTGAGAGTCGCTCCTGATAGACGATCCGGCCGGTCAGCAGCATCGTCAGGGGCAGCAGGAAATAACCGAGCGAAACATGCAGGGCGCGACCATGCAAGGGCGCCCACATGAAGAGCCACAACTGTATGCCCAGCAAGGCGGAAGTCGCAAGTGCGCCGATGATGAGCAAAGGCTGGCTGCACATTCGTCTGGTCAGCACGCGCACCAATTCCCATAGACTGCAGCGCCAGATGAATACAGTCAGGAAGGGAATCGTCAGCAGCGTGCGCCAGCCGAAAATTTCTTCGCCATTGAGCGGCGCCAGCAGCGTCGCATAGAAATACAGGACTGCAAATAGAGTCGAGCTGATGACGGAAAACAAAATACCTTTGGACACCGCGACTCCATCATGAAGGGGCTGAATCTATGGGCTGGATTACTCTAGCCATCAGTATAGGGATATTCTTTCCGTACCTGTCCGCTGGTTACGCGAAAAAATATGAACCGCCGCACAGGCCTCTGGCTGCGGCTTCACATGACCCGCTTATTGCTTTATGATGGCTCGATTACCAGAGTCAAAAGACGTCCTTCGGGCAGTACAAAACGCTTTTGATGTATATGCACGACAGGGATGCGCCGCAACATAGATACCGGACTTGGGCACAAACAGATAGGCGGCTTCCAGCTATGGGGGCCGTTTTCATTTGTGACTTCCCGGATTTTCGTGCGGCAGGGATGTGCTTTTTAAATCGCCTCAAGCCATGCACCAGGCATGCGGGCACCGCGCAAGACATCAGCAGGGAGCTGTAATGGATTTTGAAATACCGGAATCACTGGTCAATGTATTACTCGAAATGATAGACGCCGAGTCGCCGCTGGCCAGGCAGCTGGCCGAGCATGGCGTCTGTCACGGCAGCATGGTGGTATCGAGCACGCTGTTCGATGCCAAGGCGCTCAATACGCTGTACAGCCTGTGCAAGGCGCAGGATGAGCGCGCGCTGATGTTCCAGATGCTGGCGCTGGACAATATCCTGGGCGCCCCGCAGGCGCGCAAGATACCTGACCTCGACAAGCTGGTGCCTGGCCTGGCCGCATACTTTGCGCGCGACCTGATCGATGGCTGGATCTACCGGAAAAACAAGGATGGCGTGCTGTTGCCGTGGCTGATCCATCGCCTGCGTCATGTGGTGCCCGACCAGGGTGCGCCGTATGTCGTCATCGACCTGCTGGCCAACACGATGCAGTCGGCCAATATGGGAACGACCGATCATCACATGCGCCGCTCCGGCATGACGAATGCGATCGTGATCAACCGGCACGACATCGTCAATCGCACGATCCCCGAGCTGCTGGCGGAATTCGGTTACTTCAAGGAGTGTCAGGAATTCAAGCTGGAATATGAAAAGCATGCGCAACGCTTCCAGAAATTCCAGTCGCGCTTCGGGGCCCAGTTCATCGTCGCCAAATCGGCCTTCGTCATCAATGAAAAGTCGCAGCCTGAACTGGTCAGGATCATCGACGGCGTGACGGCCAAATGCATCAATGATGAAGAGAGTCTGGATCGTCGTTTCGAAACCACGGCAGACCCTGAATTCTGGCGCGACGCCGATGTTGCCACGGGCTTTGAAAAAATCCCGCTGCATTGCTACGTCCACATGTTCCATCTGGAGTGGCATCGCAATATCTGGGTGCATGTACAGAACCTGACGCAATATCGCTACCAGCCGGAACTGCGCGACAAGCTGATTTTGCCGGCGCATCACCGCGACCTGATCGATATCCTGACGGCCGACATGAGCGTGCTGATGGAAGACATCGTCAAGGGAAAATCCGGCGGCACCACGATATTGTGCAAGGGCGCGCCCGGCCTCGGCAAGACCCTGACGGCGGAAGTGTATTCGGAAGTCGTCGGCAAGCCGCTGTACCGCGTGCATTCCGGCCAGCTCGGCATCACGGCGGCATCGGTGGAAGCCAACCTGTCGGAGATTTTGCAGCGTGCCGTGCGCTGGGATGCGATACTTTTGCTCGACGAGGCCGATGTTTACATACGCTGCCGCGACAACAATCTGGAGCACAACGCGATCGTTGCGGAATTCCTGCGTACGCTGGAGTACTTCAACGGTTTGCTGTTCATGACCACCAACCGCATCAATGACGTCGACGACGCGATCCTGTCGCGCTGCATCGCCACGATCCAGTATGAAGTGCCGCCCAAGGAAGATGCGCTGCGCCTGTGGAAGACGCTGGCCCTGCAGTTCAACGCGGATCTGTCCGATGAACTGATCGATGCACTGAGCAATATCTATTCGCAATGCAGTGGCAGGGATATCAAGGAATTGCTGAAGCTGACCTCGAAATTCTGCAAGAGCAAGCAGATACCCTTGTCGGAAGACGCCTTCAGGCAGTGCGCGGTATTTCGCGGGATTAAGTGAAGGCGGAACATGAGGCCTGTGCTTTGTCAGGATATGCGCAGCGCCTCATTTTCATGCAATGTAAAAAAGTGCTTTGAAATCAACAGCTTTGAACGCTTGCACACAGTTGCGCACAATGTTATCCACAGAAAATGTGCACAAGCCGATGAAAGAATTTTCAGGGATGGCGTGGATGGCGCTTAACATGGCGTCAGCTGTCGCAGTCCCGCGCCTCATCCGGGGCAGATGGAAGCTTGCTCTCGCTGCGTCAAACCGTTACATTCTCCATCCATACTCATTGAACCAAAGAAGGAGCTCCCTTTGTTCGCCATTATTCAAGCAGCAGGCTGGCCGATCTGGCTGTTGCTGATCGCTTCTGTCATTGCCTTAACCCTGATCATCGAACGCAGCCTGTATTTGCGCCGGCCCCGTATCCTGCCGACCAATCTGCTTGAAGAAGTGGTGCGGGTTTACCACAACGGCAAAATCGATGCGAATGTGATCGCCACGCTGGAGCAGAATTCGCCGCTCGGGCGCGTGCTGGCAGCCGGTTTGCGCAATGTGAATTCGCCGCGCGATGTGATGAAGGAATCCATCGAAGTAGCAGGCAGGGGCACCGCGCATGAACTGGAGCGCTTCCTGACCACGCTGGGCACCATCGCCACGCTGGCGCCGCTGATGGGTTTGTTCGGCACCGTGGTCGGCATGATAGAAATTTTCGGTTCGCAAAATGCAGCGGGCACCGGCGCCAATCCGGCACAGCTCGCACACGGCATTTCGATTGCGCTGTACAACACCGGTTTCGGCCTGGCGATTGCGATGCCATCGCTGGTGTTCTACCGTCACTTCCGCGCGCTGGTCGATGGCTTCCTGGTCGACATGGAGCAGCAGGCGGTGAAATTCGTCGATATCGTGCATGGCGCACGCAAGTAACGGCCAGGGAAGAGACGCCTCATGAACTTCCGCAAAGGACACGGCCGCGAAGATCCGGAAATCAATCTGATCGCCTTCATAGACGTATTGCTGGTGATTCTGATTTTCCTGATGGTCTCGACCAGCTACAGCAAATTCACGGCGCTGCAGATTACCTTGCCGACTGCCGATGCAGAAAAAGCGCTGGAGCGGCCATTCGAAATCAATGTCGGCATCGATGCGCAAGGCCGCTACTCGATCAACAATGCGCGCGTCGCGGTACAGAATCCGGAAGCCTTGGCGGCCGAATTGATGTCCGCTGCAGCTGCGTCCGGCAAGGCCAATCCGGATCCGGTGGTGATCATTGCCGCCGACGCGACGACCACGCATCAAACCGTCGTCAATGTGATGGAAGCAGCACGCATTGCCGGCTATTCCAAACTGACGTTCGCCGCGCAGACCAGCGGCAAGAAGTAAGGTCCATCCTTGACGCTGCCTCGCAGGCAGTTTCTTTCATCCACGGAAGCCCGCCCTTGGCACTGCAACGTTCCACTCTTGAAGCATTCCTGAAGCGGACATGGGCACAGCGCGGGCTGGCGGCCTGGCTGCTGTGGCCGCTGTCCTGCATCTTCGGCGCATTGTCTGCCTGGCGTCGTCTGCTGTATCGGCTGGGCATAGCCAAAACGCAGCGTCTGCCGGTACCGGTGGTGGTGGTGGGGAATATCTTCGTGGGTGGAACCGGCAAGACGCCGCTGACGATCTGGCTGGCGCAGGCATTGCGGCAGGCCGGCTTGCATCCGGGCGTGATTTCGCGCGGTTACGGCACGCACAACGATGTGCCGCACGCGGTCACCGCGCAATCGCTGGCACAGCAAGTGGGCGACGAACCCTTGCTGATTGCATACCGCACACAGTGTCCGGTGATGGTGGGGCGCGATCGGGTCGCTGTTGCGCAGGCTTTGCTGGCGGCGCATCCGGAAGTCGATGTGATTATTTCAGACGATGGCTTGCAGCATTACCGGCTGGCGCGTGATATCGAAATCATCCTGTTTGATGGCCGTGGCGTCGGCAACGGCTGGCTGCTGCCCGCCGGGCCATTGCGCGAGCCGGTATCGCGCCGGCGCGACTTTACCGTGATCAACGGCGCACCTGAGTCCATGCTGCTGCCGCCAGATGCGATAGCCATGCGACTGGAGGGTTTGGTGGCCGAGCCGTTGGCGATGATGCCGTATGCCCAGGCATCGTCGCGTACGCTGGCTTCGTTTTCTGTTGCGCCCACGCGCATACTGGCTGCTGCCGGGATCGGCAATCCGCAACGGTTTTTCACGCTGCTGCGCGCAGCCGGCCTGGATTTTGCAGAATTGCCTTTGCCGGATCATTACGATTTTTCCGATAACCCTTTTGCCGGTCTGCACGCAGATGTGATCCTGATTACGGAGAAGGATGCAGTAAAATGTCGGCAAAATGATGCATTAAGAAACGATCCGCGGTTCTGGGTCGTGCCTGTAACGGCGCACCTAGACGGCGCGCTCGCTGAACAAATAGTGGAGAAACTTCGTGGACACTCGATTGCTTGATATTCTGGTTTGCCCGATCTGCAAAGGTCCGCTTGAGCACGACAAGAAAGCGCAAGAACTGATATGCAAGGCCGACAAACTGGCCTATCCGATACGCGATGGCATACCTATCATGTGGGCCGATCAGGCGCGCGATCTGCAAGCTGCACCTTCGGCCGGCTGAGGCTGGCTGTCGCCACTTCGGAAATACATGTCCTTTACCGTCATCATTCCTGCTCGCCTGGCTTCCACCCGCTTGCCAAACAAACCGCTGGCTGACCTGGGTGGCAAGCCGATGATTGTGCGCGTGGCCGAAAGGGCGATGCAGTCCGGTGCGGCGCAAGTCATCGTGGCCACCGATCACGCCGACATTTTTGCCGCCTGCAGGCAAAACAATATTGCCGTGCAAATGACGCGCGCCGACCATCCATCGGGCACCGACCGCATTGCCGAAGTGGCGGCAGCACTCGGTTTGTCGGACGATGCGGTGGTGGTCAATGTGCAGGGCGACGAACCCTTGATCGATCCCTCGCTGATTGCGGCGACGGCTGCCCTGATTGCGCACGATGTGCCGATGGCAACTGCGGCCCATACCATCGCTGACATGGCGGAAGCATTCAATCCGAATGTAGTCAAAGTGGTGTTGAACAAGGCTGGGCG
>NZ_JAUSME010000278.1 GCF_030645555.1 Herminiimonas sp. | reverse complement strand
AATGCAGCCTGATAAAGATAGAGCTCATGGCCTGCAATGCTGGTCGCGGATAGCACTGCACCGGATGCAGTCAAGACAGTAGGTGGATATGCAGCACAACGCAGCGTGATCAAGGGATCTGATTCAAGGGCTACTTCCGGTACGGCTGCAAGAACAACATACGGCATAGCCAGCCACAGCAGCATGAAGATGCAGCATGTGCCTAGTGCATGTACGCTGGCCATTTTCATCAGTTTGCCTTGCGATAAACCGTCTGCAAGGCAACTTGCGTCGTTTCGCGCGTACCGAAGCCGACTGCAGTTATCCGGTAAAAATAGCTGCGTTCGTCAGCGCGCAGCCCCGCTTTCTTATAGACCATCAATTCGACGATGTAACGCGGCACCCGGACTGGCAGAGAGGCGCTACCCGTTTGAAAGGACTGTCCGGTAAATCTGCCATAGGGAACTGAACTGCTCGTATTCGCCACAGCATCCAGAAAATTGACTGTGTACCAGACTGGCGGCATCCCCTCTGCTGCATGCCGGCATAACCCGAGATAGATGTTCTGTTCGCCGCTACCGCATGCATCGCCTGTCTCGCCAGGAAAGCCGAGCGCACTACCATTGGAAAAGAGATGGCTGCGTGATTTTCCGGCATCCGGCGAATGCTCGATATCGCTTTCCGCATCCATCAACGCTGCTTCAGCAGCTTGAAATGCAATCTGGCGATCCCTGTCATTGCGCGATGATTTCTCGCCTTGCACGGCAATTTGTGCCGATGAGATGCCCAGCATCAAAACCACCAGCAGCATCAGCAAGGTGGTGACCAGGGTGGCGCCGGATTGATGATCCATTTTGTACACGATACGATCGTTCATGTGCCGCTGCCCGCAGCATCGTTACGCAACTGTATCGTGTACGTGAATATTTTCCTGAGACGATTCCTTGCTGCGCCCGGTAGCGTGTTTTCGCGGATACGCACGCCTTTATCGCTGGCAGCATGTGCCTTGCTGTAGTCGGCACCGAACAGGTTGTATTCAGTACTAAGCGCATCGTCACGCGCGACTTGTGAGCCGCGCACCAGCAAGGCCAGTCTGATCGCCCGGATTTTTTTCCAGTGCGTCTTGCGATTCTTGTCCGCTGCACGTGCCACTGCGTTATCGCCGACCAACAACAGCTTATTGTCTAGCTCATCTATCCTGGCGGCATTCAGGAAACTCTCTGGCAGTCCGTTGCCATCTGCATCTATGCCATACAGGACTTGAAAGGATTCAACCCCGCGCGCAATCGCATCTGCATTCCAGCTCGTTTTAGACTGGTATTTACAGCGCAGCTCAGGTTCGCCTGCACTATCCTTGGCAACAAAAAATATGCTCCAGCCACGATCCTGATCGGCACTGGCTGCAGAGCTTGCTACTGGTACGGTCAAGCCGGCGCAACTGAGCATCCCGCCATCTTCGTCGCCTGTTACCCCGGCACCGAAAAACCGCAGCGCCAGCACATCGCTGCCATTGACTACATCAAGCGAAGTAGCCAGGCTCAATTCTGCCGTGTTTTTCTTCAGCGTCATGGCATCCATGCCCATGACATTCGCGCTGGATTCGGCCGCCGCGAAAACCGGCATCGCATCGCTATTCCAGTTTTCATACCCTGCCTGGCGTACCGCGCGCGACAGTATTTCGATCGCATAACGCCCTGTTTCCTGCACCTGGGCGTTTTGCTCTTGCGTCACATACCCTGCCTTGCTGGAGAGCAGCAAGCCTATTGCCGTCAAGACGATGAACAAGCCCAGCGTGATCGAAATCATCAATTCGACCATCGTCCATCCTTGCTGATGCAGCAAGACGCCCGTCATCTGCATGCGTTGCTGCCCAGGCCTGAGCTGCGGATTCATTTTGGATACGGAGTGACCGTCAGCACCATGCCGGGCGCAAATGACGTGCTGTTTTGGATCGGCTTGCCGGTTGAATTTTTTTCCTGCCAGCCGATTTTTATCACCAGCGGAGCCGATGTTGAATGCGATGGCAGCGCGCAGTCCCATTCAAAACGTCCGACCGCGGCATTCCAGGGCGAGGCATCGCGGCAAATGCGAACCCGGCCGCCGGGCAAGCCCGCGTCAACATGCCGCTGCAATTCGCCAATATCAAAACGGGCAAGCTGTGCGGCATCACAATACCGGTCTGCGTCGTAACATTGGTACTCGGATGCATGTGTTGTCGTTGACGATGCAGCGTAATCAACACGCAGGTATGGATTGACGCTATCGTCCAGACGCATCTGTTCAACATTGGCGCGCATCATGTCTGCCATATTGCTCGCCAGATGAAGTGCGCGGGTTTGAAACGCAGATTGCTGTGCCGTATGCAATGCCGTCAGTTGCATGCCGGCCGCGCCTATCATACCCACCGTCAATACAAACACCGAGACCAGCACTTCGATCAAGGAAAATCCATTTTTTCTCGATGTCATCACGCAGCTCCTTACGCCAGGGTGATTGATGCACGATCAAAACAGCTTGATGCAAACAAAGGATATTTTTTAATAACGACGATTGTTGCAATATTTTCAATATTTTCGTATCCCATCGATATGGGATACGAATTTGTGTCTCGTTAAACACATATGCGCGCTCAAGGAATCACTGGCCGGGTGGCCCGTAGCATACAAGTGCCAGGCTTATTTTCACTGAGCAGGATTTTCGGTGTTCACGCAAAAAGCGAAACATAGCCTTTGATAATGCAGCGTGTGAATGCAGCTTGTGAAACGCGCACTCCAGTGCTTCAGCGTGACGGGTATTGCATACCTGCGACAATAAAAAATGCCGCTCAGTTTTCAGGCTGAGCGGCATTTCTCAAAATAGCGAGCTGGTTTATGTCGCTTGATGCACAAGCAATCCTTCCCAGGTATTTTTATCTGGTGTTAAAAATCCTGCTAATCAAGACGCAACTGCGTATTGACCATCTTGCTCTCCATATGCTTCAACACGCCATTTTTCTTTTGCCTGTAAAAATTACACAGCGCAACCAGAAAATACATCAGTAGCACCCACACCACGATGGCAATGTAATCACGCATCAAGTCTTCGACAATCTCGCCCCATTTGAAACGACGGTAGGCAAAGACCAGCACCAGCAAGGCATTGCAAGGCATAAAGACCAGCAGGAAATCTACCGTGTGGCTCCACACGGGCGAACGATGCAAGGATTGCAGCCATGAATAAATTTTTTTCACGATACTTCCTTCAATCAAGCGCGTCTTGAAGCACGCATTTATCAAATCAAATAAATTGCAAATAAAGCAATCTTTTAGGATGCCCATTAAGCCATATCCGCAAAAAAAGATGCTTATCTAATTTGAAACTTTTTGTAAGCGAGCAAGCGCAGATATTATTTTCATGAAGCAATCAATTCCCTTCCAAGCCAGCCATTTTTAAAATTATCGAGGCAGAAAAGGTAGAAATGCGATATGGGAAGCGCAGAAGCATGATTTCGCCCGGTAGAGGCTTACCATGTGCACTGAGTTATGAAGGAGGATGAGAAGCCCAACCGCTGTATGGCAGCTCCGGCCGGGTTGTGGCGTATAACGCACACCATTATTGATGGCAAGCAAACATGGCCTTGCCGATCCGAATTTATGTTGAGGGCAAGCGACAAAAATAAAGCCGCTATAAGCGGCTTTATTTTCATGCACAGATAATCTTGTTATCTATTTACAGACAGCAAGACTTCATATTTTTTTCGCGGCTGGGATAGGATGCACCTATCTGTTCTTCGAGACCGGCCCTGTTGACTATCGTAATTTGACCGCGGCTGTAATGTATCAAGCCTTCATCCTGCAGCTTGCGGGCAGCTTCCGTTACGCTTTCACGTCTTACACCCAGCATATTGGCAATCAGATCCTGCGTCATGCTGATTTGATTGGATGGCAGGCGATCAAGACTGAGCAACAGCCAGCGGCACAATTGCTGCACGATCGTATGATGGCGATTGTAAGCCACGGTGTGCGCCATCTGCGTGAACAGTGTTTGCGTAAAGCGCAGCAACGACTGCTGCAATGCACCGCCTCGCGCAAACTCCTGTGTCAATACTGATGCCCTGATACGGTATCCATAGCCTGCATTCTTGATGAAGGCACGATGCAGCGATGCACCACCGCCCATGATTACATCGACGCCGACCACGCCTTCGTAACCTATCACTGCTGTTTCCGATGAAGCGCCATCTGCAGTTTCATAAAGCAGGGAGACGATACTGCTGGTCAGAAAATAGACATACCGCATCTGTTCGCCGGCTTCACATATCGTCGTGCCGAACGGCATTTCGACAAACTCAAGATGCGGCAATAAACGCTCATAGTCAGCCGCAGGCAATGCGGCGAGCAGCCCATTGTGTCGGGGATTATGGCCATGCAATCCTGCAAGGGCTTTGGGCGAAATCGGCCGGCGGCTCGGCACGCCATGCTCGAGCTTGGTCTTCAGCGCAGCAATGATGTTTGAATTAATGGCATGATGGCCGGCAGGCGTAATGTGTATGTTCGAGATTTGTGCCATGGGTGTTCCCCCTAGTAATCATAATTTCCGAACTTGTATGATCACACCGCCATCGCGCCAGCAAAATCAGTGCATATCCCATTCGCTTGTGAGAACACACTGACAAAAAAATAACAAGACCATGATCACTGGGCCCAGTGTTTACTGGTCATGGCCCATCGCACGACGGCAACTGGTCAGCCACCTTGTAGCGCCGCGCATAAAAAAAGCCCGCCATCCTTGCGGAAGCGGGCTAAATCCAATTTTTTGAGAAGTTGGAGGAGACGCTGCAACTATATAGCGCAACAGAAAAATCCCAAACGACCGATTTATTATTTACATAGTGGTAAATACATATATCGATACCTCGATGTTTCATCCGCTGCACATCGCACGATTCAGCTTGCCGGAGCCAGCCTCATGCGCATTCAGGGTAGTGCAAGCAAATCGTCAATTTTCTGTTTCGCATCAGCGATTGCCAGTGCCTTTGCCTCTTCTCTAGTATGGCCCTGGCAAGGCCCGCCAAATCCCTGGGATATCTCGATGCCATCGGCAGCATTGATTTCTACCTCGCTCGTGGCCGACCATAGCCCACCATCGGCAGGCACAGCCACAGTGAAAATTTCATAACCGTGATAAATCGCATCGGGTGTTCTGCTCATGCTCGACTCCTTGTTGACTATGTCCGGATATCGCAATAAGGCTACCAATAAAATTACTCGCTACCTTCAGGATGATCAGCTACATACCTGGCAATAAACGCATGGGCTTCATCCAGCGCTTCATGTTGCGTACCCACGATACCCGTATCGTAAATTTTTTCTGCAATTTCCGGCTGGCCTTCTATCGCATGAGAAACATGTCCGGAGTAAGTACCGTCTTTGAGCTGGGTGGCATAGGCTTTGAAAATATGACGCAAGGGCTGCGGGGAAAACTCGCTCATGTCGATCTCCTGATCAATGTTAAATAGATCTATAAGAGATATCGCCAAATGCAAAAGGTTCTGGGCAATATCGGCAGGCAGTCATTTGCTGTGAGAATAGATTACACCCGATCCGGGCATCCCACTCTGCTCTGTGCGCCGCCGCTTCCGCCTGAAAGAGATTTTCTCAGGATGAGCTTGAACCCCATGTTTATGGGATTGTCACAGCAGGCTCCTTGCTATGTAATCACGCCATACCTAATGTACCGCAACATTAATTCCGGAGATTCCATGTCCAGCACATCTGTTATCGGTCAATTCAAAAATCAGGCAACAGGCGCAATCTGCACGGTGATCAGATTGATACCTTCGAATTCCCGGCCAGGCACCGAATGCTATGTCACTGACGACGCTGAATACCTGGATCAGGATCCTACCGATCCGAATAACTTCAAGATGGCAACCGGGGAAGTACTGGTTCCCGTTTATTCAGATTAATTCGGTAAAGCAAAATTCACTCATGTATGCACTGCCTGGGCTTGGCGACGGTGCAGCGAGTGTACCGCTTGCGCGCTAATCAACCTGCATCGCCACCGCTGACAAAACTCTGCTCTCCACCCAGATAACGGGCCAGCCATTGCAGCAGTGCAACTGCATCCCCAAACTCCATCAAGCCCTCACGCACACCATCCCCGAACAACAGGGAACCATGCAGGCTGTTATCGATTACCAGACCATCAAAAGTGGCGATCGGCATATAGCCGGTTTCGATCTTGAAAGTATTGGCGTTGAGGATGGCGGTGACTACATGCTCCATGAACTGGATCTCGGGAGTTCGCATGGCAGCCATGTTGTGTTCTTTTAAAAACACGCCAACCGCCAGCAAGGCATTGCTTATGATGACGCGCAGGTAACTGTTTTTTTGTAGCGGATTTTTGTTCAGTGTTTGATGGGCTGCATCGAAATCCAGCGCAATTTCAGCCTCGGCATTGTCCACAACGATGTTGCCGACAGACCCGGTTTTGAAGGGGCGCCGCTTTCTTGGAAGTTGCATCAGGCTGGCATCTGAACCCGATCCGAACCCACCCGCTTGCGTGCGCTGCAATATCACAGCGATCGATATAGGCAACACCTGCAATTGTTCTTCAATCAGGTGAACGGCCAACAGTGATGCTGCTTCGCCCGCTTTGCTCATATCAACTCCTTGGTAATGCCCGCTACAACTCAGGCATGCAGACTGATTTATTAAGCATAACTCCGCTTCAGTATCTTGCAAAGGCACCCTGCATGTACTTTAGACTACGACTTTACACAGGCCGGCGCTGGCAGAGTGTGCGCTGGCACACAGTAAAATCATTTGTGGGGTTGATGAGAGGCGCGGCATGGGCTTTTATGTATGTATCCGAAATATAAGCCGGACGGAAAGCAAAAAAGCCCGCGTCCAAAAGGAAGCAGGCTTAGTATTTTCGACTCACCCAGTCCTATAGTGGAAAGTGGCAAATCTATGGCAAGCGAACTCACCACGGAACTGATAGTACAGTGCATTTCCGCACGGCGCAAGCTTTTTTTGATGGAACGCAAAAAACATTCACAGCCAAATAAAAAAGCCGCGTTGAGCGGCTTTTCAATTATGCAGATACCCGCATGAACACTGGAGGAGAGAGAGGGATTCGAACCCTCGGTACGTTCGCACGTACGCCTGATTTCGAGTCAGGTACATTCGACCACTCTGCCACCTCTCCTAATCGGGTCTATCGCTACATTTAGAATGCAGCGAAGCAAAAGAGTATAGCAGAGTATTTTGCAATGGGAAACCCCCATCCTTGCCGCAAGAACATACATACAGCGTCGAATTTCCCAAGCGGGCAGCGCAGCAGTAACAGGCCAGGTCTACGCCAATAATATTATCCAAAAGACAATGTTTCTTATCATCATCCTGTCATAAATCATCAGTACTATTCGGCAGAGGCCAGTCTGTTCCATCACCTATACCGTCATTACGCGAAGAGTTATTTTGATGTCATCTTCTCCTGCACTGCCCACAGTATCCAAAAACACTGCACCCGCAGAGCACCCACTCGATGCCGCTGCAATCCCGCTCGCTCAACCTTTACGGTTCAGGACCAAGGAGGCTCACTTGTCACTTGCCGCCAATGATGTTGCTATGAATAAAAATTCCGACGATCAAGACGATCATCTGGTGCAACGCTTGAAGGAAGTTATTCAGCATCGTCAGCTGACGCCATTGTTTCAACCCATCATACGCATGCAAAGCGGCGAAATCATCGGCTATGAAGGCCTGATCCGCGGACCGTCCGACAGCCCCCTGCATTCCCCCCTGAACCTGTTCAAGGTAGCGCGCGATTGCGGCCTCAGCGTGGAAGTGGAACATTTGTGCCGCCGCATCACGCTGGAAAAATTCGCCGAATTGCAATTGCCGGGCAGGCTGTTCTTGAATGTCAGTCCGGAGTGCCTGGTGCAACCCGACGTCAAGCATGGTGAAACGCTAGGCTATATTCACGAAGTAGGCATCAACCCGGAACGCGTGATCATCGAGTTGACCGAGAGCCAGCCGACTTACGATTACGACATGCTGCGCGAAGCGGTCAAACATTACCGCGCGATGGGCTTTCGTATCGCAATCGACGATTTGGGTGAGGGATTTTCCAGCCTGCGCCTGTGGTCGGAACTGCGGCCCGAGTATGTAAAAATAGACATGCACTTTGTGCAAGGCATCAACCTGGATCCGATCAAGCTGCAATTTGTCCGCTCGATCCAGGAAATCGCAGAAAAATCCGGCACCATCGTCATCGCCGAAG
>NZ_JAUSME010000274.1 GCF_030645555.1 Herminiimonas sp. | reverse complement strand
TTCATCATGTTCACGATCGGCATTACCAAAGGTCGCTGGAACACGCTGCTGACTGCGTTGCAACAGTTCAAGGACGATTACGACAAGAACCAGCCTATGTGGCGCATCCTGCCGGAATTCGCTGCAGCAAACCCGCGCTATGAGCGCGTCGGCCTGCGCGACCTGTGCCAGCAGATACACGATTTCTACAAGGCTTACGACGTGGCGCGCCTGACGACAGAGATGTATCTGTCCGACATGCAGCCGGCGATGAAACCATCGGATGCATTCGCCAAGATGGCGCACCGCGAAATCGACCGCGTGCCTATCGATGAACTCGAAGGCCGCGTCACATCCATCCTGCTGACGCCGTATCCACCGGGTATTCCATTGCTGATCCCGGGCGAACGCTTCAACAAGACGATCGTCGATTACCTGCGCTTTGCGCGCGACTTCAACGAGAAATTCCCGGGTTTCGAAACCGACGTACACGGCCTGGTCACGCGTGAAGTCGATGGCAAGCGCGGTTACTTCGTCGATTGCGTCAAGCAATAATCTCAACTGAAAAATCGCCGGGCATTCGATGCAAACTCTTTGCAGATTAATACTCGGCGATCAACTCAATCCGCAGCACAGCTGGTTTGCCAGCAAGCGTGACGACGTTGTTTACCTGTTCATGGAAGTACGTCAGGAAACAGATTACGTGCTGCATCACGCACAGAAAATCATTGCGATTTTTGCTGCGATGCGCGACTTTGCCGGGCAACTCCGTGCTGCTGGTCATCGCGTGGATTATCTCGCGATCGACGATCCGGACAATCTTCCTTCGCTGACAGAAAACCTCGATCGCTTATTCATCAAACACGATGCCCATGCATTCGAATATCAGGCGCCGGATGAATGGCGACTCGATGAGCAACTGGCAGCTTACATTGCAGGACTGAAGCTGCCGGCGCGCATGGTCGACACTGAGCATTTTTATACCTCGCGTGACGAAGCCTCAGAGATTTTCAAAGACCGCAAACAATGGTTGATGGAGCACTTTTACCGTCAGATGCGCGTCAAGCACGACGTGCTGATGAGTGGTCCGCGCGCGCCTGTGGGCGCGAAGTGGAACTTCGACGAAGACAATCGCAAAGCCTGGAATGGCTTGCCGCACGAACCGGCTGATACGCGGACCTTCCATGATCATTCAGCGTTGTGGAAAACCATAGTCGCATCCGGTGTCGCCAGCTTCGGTCAAGCGGCAGCCGATCGCATCGGCTGGTCGCTGAATCGTAGTGAAGCCTTGCAGCAGCTGGACGATTTCATGGATGAGGCATTACCGCATTTCGGTGATTTTCAGGATGCAATGAGTACCAAGGCGACGCGCTTGTTTCACAGCCTGTTGTCGTTCGCGCTCAACACCAAGATGCTCAATCCGCGTGAAGTCGTCGCACGCGCCGAAACCGCCTATCGTGAAGGACATGCACCGCTTGCCGCAGTCGAAGGCTTCATCCGACAAATCCTCGGCTGGCGCGAATATGTGCGTGGCGTGTATTGGGCGCATATGCCGGGCTATGACCAGCAAAATGCATTCGCTCACGACACGCCGCTGCCTTCCTGGTTCTGGGATGGCAATACCAGGATGCGCTGCCTGGCGCACGCGATCGGCGACTCACTGGAAAACGCACACGCACATCACATCCAGCGGCTGATGATAATCGGTAATTTCTCACTGCTCGCCGGTCTGGATCCGGTCGCTGTCCATCGCTGGTATCTAGGCGTCTACATCGATGCCTTCGAGTGGGTGGAATTACCGAACACACTGGGCATGAGTCAGTTTGCCGATGGCGGGGCGATGGCGAGCAAACCGTATGTCTCAAGCGCCGCTTACATCAACCGCATGAGCGATTATTGCAAGGGCTGTCACTATGACAAAAAGCTGCGTGTAGGCGACCAGGCTTGTCCTTTTAACGCACTGTACTGGGATTTCTTTGCACGTAATAAAACCAGCCTGGGTGGCAATCATCGCCTGGGCATGGTGTACCGCCAGCTTGAAAAAATGGATGGCGAAGTAGTGGCAGCCTTGCGCCTGAAGGCGAGCGACAGCCGTCAACGGCTGGATAAACTTTGATTATCCAGGTCATCGTCACCTCGACTTCAAACGCCTGCATTTAAGCAAACATAAAAGAAGATCATCATTGAATAAAATTTCCCTCTTTCTGATCAGCCTCGCCTGCGCTGGCATCGCAGGAAATACTTTCGCCGCCGACAAGGACCGCATCAAAACCGCCACCATGCCGCAAGGAATGACTGTCGTCGTCGCTGAAGGCGATCTGGAACCGCGCAGCGCCGGCAGCTACAGCCTGCGCCTGTACGCAAAGAACGATCCCGCCTATCCATATGATCGCTACAGCGCGGGCCTGGTGCGGCCGCGCAATGGCACAGTAGAAGAAATCAAGTTCGCCGACGTCAATCAGGATGGCAAAGCAGACATCATCGTCATCACGCGCTATACAGGCAGCGGTGCATACGTGACCGTGGATGCATACAGCGTCGGGACAAAATCGGTGCAACTGCTGACCTCGATTGCGGGGATGGATGCGAAGAAGGATGCCGTCAAGGCATTGAAAAATAAATTGAATCGCAGGCGCTGAGTTTGATGGCGCCATGAACAGCTAATGCGGTTCAGTTAAGACCTCAGCACGCAATCGGCGTTCTTTACAGATAAGCCTCAATATCCACTTCATCTATCTGCTCCACCGCCATATAGCACTGCGCGTATTCCATATAGACGCCGGAGCGCAGGAATAGCTCAAAGAGTTCTGCATCGATGTGCTGATCTTTTTTCATGACGGACATGATCTTCAGCGCCTCGGAC
>NZ_JAUSME010000262.1 GCF_030645555.1 Herminiimonas sp. | reverse complement strand
TGGGCGGCTCCATCATGAGCCTGCCGGTCGTCGTTGCCTGCTTCGAGTTTGAATTCATGGGCGGTTCCATGGGCTCAGTGGTTGGCGAGCGCTTCGTGCGCGGTGCGCAAACTGCGCTGGAGCAAAAGGTGCCATTCATCTGCATCACTGCCACCGGCGGTGCGCGCATGCAGGAAGGCTTGCTGTCGCTGATGCAGATGGCGAAAACCACGTCCATGCTGACCAAACTGTCTGAAAAGAAATTGCCTTTCATCTCGGTATTGACCGATCCGACCATGGGCGGCGTCTCCGCATCGTTCGCCTTCATGGGCGATGTCGTGATCGCCGAACCCAAGGCCTTGATCGGCTTTGCCGGCCCGCGCGTGATTGAAAACACCGTGCGCGAAAAATTGCCGGAAGGTTTCCAGCGCGCCGAATTCCTCGTGCAAAAAGGCGCAGTCGACATGATTGTCGATCGCCGCAAAATGCGCGAAGAAATCGCCCGCCTGCTGGCATTGCTGCAAAACCAGGCGGTGGAAGTTCTCGCTTAACAGCACAGCCTGTTCATACAAGCCCGAACCGTACAAGGTTCGGGCTTTTTATTTGGCGATACGCCGCCACATACTGTTACTCACCACGATGAATTCGCATGGAAAATCATCCCACGACCTTAGCTGACTGGCTCGCCCGCCTTGAAACGATGCATCCGAAAGCCATCGACATGGGGCTCGACAGGGTGCGTCAGGTCAAGGATGCGATGGCGCTCGAATTTGCCTGCCCGGTCATCATCGTGGGCGGCACCAATGGCAAGGGTTCTACCTGCGCGATGCTGGAAGCCATCCTGCTGCGCGCCGGTTATCGGGTCGGCCTCTATACGTCGCCGCATCTATTGCATTTCAATGAGCGCATGCGCATCAATGGGCAATCTGCCAGCGATGCCGAACTGGTCGCTGCCTTCGACAAGCTCGATGCTCTGCGTGCAGATGTATCGTTATCGTATTTCGAATTCACCACGCTGGCGGCGATGCAGCTGTTTGCCGACGCCAAACTCGATGCAGTGATTTTTGAAGTGGGCCTGGGCGGGCGCCTGGATGCAGTCAATGTACTCGACGCCGATGTGGCGATCGTCACCAGCGTCGATATCGACCACACAGAATATCTGGGCGATACGCGCGAGAAAATCGGTTTCGAAAAAGCCGGTATTTTCCGCGCCGGCAAAACCGCGATTTGCGGCGATCCGGTGCCGCCGGCATCGCTGGTCGAACATGCAGAAAAGATAGGTGCGGATTTATGGTTGTTCAACCGCGATTTCAATTACTCGGGCGACAAGCAGCAATGGAATTTCAGTGGTCGCGGTCGCCGCCGTAATTCGCTCGCTTATCCCAGCCTGCGCGGCGCCAACCAGCTGTTGAATGCCTCTGGCGTGCTGGCGGCGCTGGAAGCCTTGCGCCTGCGCCTGCCGGTGGGGGCGCAGGAAGTGCGTACCGGTCTGGCGCTGGTCGATTTGCCGGGGCGTTTTCAAGTCTTGCCGGGCAAGCCGACGATCATACTTGATGTGGCGCACAATCCGCATGCCGCAGCCACGCTGGCGCAGAATCTCGATAATATGGGCTTTCATCCCTATACCTATGCGGTTTTCGGTGCGATGCAGGACAAGGACATAGATGGTGTCATCGCGCAGCTGCAAGGGCGCGTCGATCACTGGTGTGTGACGGACTTGCCCTTGCCGCGCGCGGCGACAGCGGCCGATATCAAGCACAAGCTGCTCGCTGCCTATGCTGGCTTGCCGCCGGTCGCCGAGACTGAACGCAGCATCCAGACCTTCGCTACGCCGGCAGATGCTTTTGCAAATGCCATGAGCCGGGCGGGCGAGAATGATAGAATTACGGTTTTCGGATCATTCCTCACCGTCGCCGGCGTGATGGAATTCCGTAACTCCGAACATCACTGACGAATTTCACACTATATCGTATGGGCTTGTTCTCGTTTCTTCGTAAAAATAAGCAGGAATCCTCGGTTGGCAATAGCGATTTTTATTCGCAGGCCGATGAAGAAAAACCCAATGCGCGCAGCAATCGCAAGCAGGGTAACAAGCGCGAAGCAGCGGTCGATCCTGTATTGCCAGAAAAGAAACGTGCGCGCCGGCGCCTGGTTGGCGCCATTGCGCTGGTATTGGCCGCTGTCATCGGTTTGCCGATGATTCTCGATTCCGAGCCCAAACCTTTGGGCGACGATATCAATATTCAAATCCCATCCAAAGAAACTTCAGCGCCAGCAGGCAAATCAGCTGTTGTGCAAAAGGCCAGTCAATCGACAGTGGCGGCGTCGCTCAATCCTGAAGAGGAAGTGCTGGAACCGGTAACGCCAAAAGCTGAAACAAAGATAGAAACAAAAGCCGAAGTAAAGGCCACCGAGCCCGAGAAAAAGTCGCAGTCACCTGTCGTGAAAGCGGACTCGCCAGAAGCCAAGGCAGCGGCAGCTAAAGCAGCATTAGCCGCTCCAGCAACAGCCAAGCCTGAGCATGCCGGTGACGCGGTCCGCGCCAAGGCGATACTGGAAGGGAAGGCAAATCCTGCCGCTGCGCCCAAGGTTTCCGGCAAGCTGGTGCTGCAAGTCGCGGCGCTGGCATCGCAGGACAAGGTCAATGAGTTGCAAAAGAAATTGCAGGGTGCAGGCCTGAAGTCGTATACGCAAAAAGTGGCGACCGAATCCGGTGAGCGCATACGCGTGCGCATAGGTCCGTTTGCCAATGCAGCCGAAGCCGAGAAGGCGCGCGCCAAGTTGGACAAGATCGGTCTGACGGCAAAACTGATACCGGCATGAAGTTGATGGATTTTAAAGAAAATCGATAGTGACGATTTTTGATTACCTGGTTTTATTTGTATTGATCTGTTCGATCGTCATCAGTACCTTGCGCGGCCTGGTCAAGGAAATTTTATCCTTGCTGAGCTGGATAGTGGCCCTGGTGGTCGCCAATGTGTATGGCGAACCGCTGGCACAGCTGCTGCCGGATATGGTGCCGGGCAATACGACGCGTCTGATCGTCGCATTCATCGCCTTGTTCATCGGTGTACGCATCCTGATGGGCTTGTTGATGATGGCGCTGGATGCTGCCATCAAGGCCAGTGGCTTGACGATGGCAGATCGCGGTCTGGGTGGTTTGTTTGGCATGGCGCGCGGTTTGGTGATCGTGCTGGCAGCCGTGCTGGTATGCGGAATGACGGCGATCCCGCAGCAGGCTTTCTGGACCGAGGCTTTGTTCAGCCCGCTGGCCGAAACGGCAGCACGTACAGTTGCACCTTTGCTGCCGGGTGATTTTGCGCAGCATATCAAATTTTGATTCGTGGCAAGTTTTGCCAGTAAGTTCTCATTCGCAGTTTTAATTTGTTCTAGTTGAGGAGTCCACCATGTGTGGCATAGTTGGCGTCGTTTCTCACAACCCTGTAAATCAATTAATTTATGATGCGTTGCTGCTGTTGCAGCACCGCGGTCAGGATGCAGCCGGTATCGCAACCGATAACGGTACTACCTTCAGCATGCACAAGGCCAATGGTCTGGTGCGGGATGTCTTCCGCACCCGCAATATGCGTTCGCTGTTCGGCAACTCCGGTGTCGGCCAGGTTCGTTATCCGACGGCTGGCTCATCCAGCGCGGAAGAAGCGCAACCCTTCTATGTCAATGCGCCATTCGGCATCATCATGGCGCATAACGGCAATCTGACGAACTGGGAACAGCTCAAGATAGAGATGTTCAAGAACGACAGACGGCATATCAACACCACGTCCGATTCGGAAGTGCTGTTGAATGTGCTGGCGCATGAAATCCAGCAGGCGACCAGCGGTTATTCGCTCGACCCGGCAGCGATTTTCAAGGCGGTAGCGATGGTGCACAAGCGGGTGCGCGGCTCGTATGCAGTGACGGCGCAGATTGCCGGTTACGGCTTGCTGGCTTTCCGCGATCCGTTCGGCATACGCCCATTGTGCATAGGCTTCAATGAAACCGAGCAGGGCACCGAGTATCTGGTCGCCAGCGAATCGGTGGCGCTGGAAGGCCTGGGATTCCGCTTCCTGCGCGATGTCTTGCCGGGTGAAGCGATTTTCATCGACATCGACGGCAAACTCTACAACCAGCAATGTGCAGAGAACCCAACGCTCAATCCCTGCGCGTTTGAGTTCGTCTATTTTGCCCGCCCGGATTCGATCATTGATGGCGCATCGGTGTATGCGACGCGCCTGAAAATGGGCGAATATCTGGCTGAAAAGGTCAAGCGCGAAATTTCACTGGGCGACATCGATGTGGTGATGCCTATCCCGGATTCCTCGCGTCCGTCGGCGATGGAACTGGCGCACAAACTCAACATCGAGTATCGCGAAGGCTTCATCAAGAACCGTTATATCGGCCGTACCTTCCTGATGCCGGGGCAGGCGATACGCAGCAAATCGGTGCGTCAAAAACTCAATGCGATCGGTTCCGAGTTCAAGGGCAAGAATGTATTGCTGGTCGATGACTCGATCGTGCGTGGCACCACCAGCCGCGAGATCGTGCAAATGGCACGCGAAGCTGGCGCAAAGAAAGTGTTCTTTGCCTCGGCTGCGCCACCGGTAAAATTCCCCAACGTGTACGGCATCGACATGCCGACGCGCGCGGAATTGATTGCTTACGGCCGCACGGATGAAGAAGTGTGCCGTGAAATTACCGCCGATGCCTTGATCTATCAGGATATCGAATCATTGAAACGCTCGATTTCAGATGTCAATCCAGCCTTGAAGAGCCTGGAAGCATCCTGTTTTGACGGCATCTATGTGACTGGCGACATTTCGCGCGATTATCTGGACCGCATAGAATTTGCACGCAACAATCCGAAGCCGGAAGTTGACGATTCTATCCGTTCGCAATTGAACTTGAATCTGGCACAGGTAGATTAATCACTTTGCTGCATAACGTGTATTGATGCCTGTTTGCGCACGCCTGTGTGCATGCAGGCATTTTTTCTTGGCCAACATGATGACTGACTCCAAAAAATACGGCTTTACCACCACCATCCTGCACAGCGACCGTCAAAAAGCGATCGAGCATGGTTCGTTGCACAAACCGATACATACTTCGGTGACCTTCGGCTATAACGATGCGCGCGAACTCGCGTCGGTATTCCAGGGCAAGCAAGCCGGTTATCGCTACGGCCGCCAGGGCAACCCTACCGTGGCCGCGCTGGAAGATAAAGTCAACAAGATGGAGGATGGCTACGCGACGATCTGCTTTGCCACCGGTATGGCGGCAATTGCGGCCGTGGTGCAAGCCTTGCTGCGTGAAGGCGATCATGTCGTCTCATCTGCTTTCCTGTTTGGCAATACCAACAGCCTGTGGCAAACCGTGGGCGGGCAGGGCGTGGACATCGCGCTGGTCGATGCAACCGATGTCCGGAATGTCGAAGCGGCGATCACGCCGGCAACCCGCATCGTCTTTGTGGAAACCATCGCCAATCCGCGCACCCAGGTTGCCGATCTGGCGCGCATAGGCAAGCTGTGCGCAGAGCGCGGTATTGTGTATATCGTCGATAACACGATGACCTCGCCTTATCTGTTCCGTCCGAAGGCGGTCGGTGCCAGCATCGTGATCAATGCCTTGACCAAATCGATAGGCGGCCATGGCAATGCACTGGGCGGCAGCCTGACCGATACCGGGCTGTACGACTGGTCGCGTTTCCCCAATATTTTTGATACCTACAAACGTTTTCCTGTTGCACAGTGGGGCATCGCGCAGATTCGCGCCAAGGCCTTGCGCGATTTTGGCGCTTCGCTCGGCCCGGAGGCTGCGCATCATCTTGCGGTCGGCTCCGAAACCATGGCCTTGCGGCTTGATCGCGAATGCGCAAATGCGCTTGCGGTGGCGCAGATGCTGGAAGCCGATGAACGCGTAGCGGCGGTTTATTACCCGGGCTTGAAATCGCATCCACAGCATGCGATTTCTACCGAACTGTTCCGCTCCTATGGCAGCCTGTTCAGCTTTGAGTTGAAGGATGGGATAGATTGCTTCGATTACCTGAATCGGCGGTAGCTGGGTGTGTCAGCCAGCAATCTCGGCGATACACGCACGCTGGTCATTCCGGTTGCGCACACTATTTTTTACGAGATGGGTCCTGAGCGTCGCGCCAGCATGGGGATAGCGGAGTCGCTGATACGAGTTTCGATCGGTATTGAAGATACGGTCGATCTGGTGGAAGATTTCCGCCAGGCGCTGGATGCAGCTTAAGCGAGCTTAAGTACGTTCAAGGCAGCAGTGTTTTAGCGGCCAGCGCATCGAGTACCTTGGTGCCAGGCTGCGGGATGAAAGTCTGCAGCCTGTGCAGCAAGCCTGCCGGGCTGGTTTCATGCATCATCAAGGTGGCTTGATTCGGCTTCAAGAAACCTTGCGTCACCAGGTTGTGCACAAAGCTGATCAAGCCATCGTAGAAGCCATCCACGTTCAATACGCCTATCGGTTTTTCATGAAAGCCGAGCTGCGACCAGGTCAGCACTTCAAACAGTTCTTCCAGCGTGCCTATGCCGCCCGGCATCGCGATGAATCCATCCGATAATTGCGCCATCATGGCCTTGCGTTCATGCATGTCCCTGACTACATGCAGATGCGTCAACTGGCTGTGTCCGACTTCCTTGTCCAGCAAGGCTTGCGGGATCACGCCGGTCGCCTCGCCACCGAGGCGCAGCACTTCATTGGCGATCACACCCATCAAGCCGACGTTGCCGCCGCCATACACCAGCGTAATATCTTGCCCCACCATTTCCCTGGCCAATGCGCGTGCCGCGTCTGCATAGACTGGTTTGATGCCGAAGGAAGAGCCGCAATAGACGCAAAGGGATTTCATGATTGATGTAGCCAAGATGGGAATTTAGTGCAAAAAAGAGGGCTCATGCATGGCATAAACCCTGGCGCGACTCATGGGAAATCCAGCAGGCGATGCGTTGGCATCGCCTGTATGTCTAGCGGGAAGTTTTTGCTGCTGTGCTGCGTGTAGTAGCTTTTTTTGCCGGCGTTTTTTTCTTGGACACCGGCTTGGCGGCAGTCTTTTTGGCGACGGCTTTCTTGGCTGGCACTACAGTTTTTGTCGCTGCTTTTTTTGCCGTTGCTTTTTTTACTGTTTTTTTTGCCGGCGATTTTTTGGCGACGGATTTGCCCGGTGAGCCGACCAAATCATCGATGCGCTTGTGCAGCGCCAGCAATTCTTTTTGCGTGGACAAGCCCAGATTGCTCAGTGAGCGCGTGACGGCTTGTTCTACCAATTGCTCGAGCTTTCCCCAGGAATCGGATGCCTGTTTGCCGACGCTGTTGCTGATCTTGATGAAGCCATCTGAAACATCGGCAGCCTTTTCTTCGGCGATCTTCCGGGTGCGCTTCTGCAAGCTGGACCCTTCCTCCGCCAGTTTGGAAAGAACCTTGCTGCCTTCTTGCTGTGTCTTCTCAAAGGCATCGAGGCCGGCTTGCCATATTTGCTGCGCCGAAGCCTGCACGGCGCCGGTTAATTGCTTGTCGCCTGACTTTGCTGTTTTTTTCAGTTTCTTGGCCATCTGACTTCTCCGTATCGGTTGAACAAAAATGTCATGTCTGGCATGCACATCCATCATGTGTAGATGCCGGAATTGCAATCAATTATAGTGGCAATAAGCTGCGCGCATGTGCATTGCTTGCGCGCGCAGTTTCACCGGCTTGCAGTGTGCGTTCAGTTTAAAGGACGGAGTGATAGCTCGTGGCGCAGAGGTCGGCAAGAGCAGCGTCTGTTTTACCTGGGCTTGCTGATCTCTATCAGCTTGGTGCCGGCGATCCGGTCAT
>NZ_JAUSME010000256.1 GCF_030645555.1 Herminiimonas sp. | reverse complement strand
TGGGCGGGTTTGCCGTATCGATGCTCGCCGCAATACTTAACAACAGTTTCTCGGTCGCCACGCACTGCATCGCCTCGATGCCATTGCGCGTCAGGTTCAGCAATACCTGCTCCAGCAACACGCGATCGGCCAGCACGGTCGGCAAGTCGGGCTGGATATCGGTCTTGATTGAGACGAAGTATTGCTGCGCCTGCAGTTCCACCAGCGGCGTGACACTGTCGATCAATTCAGCGATGGTGATGGCGGTGCGCATGGGTTCGCGTTTTTTCACGAAGGTATGCACGCTGCGTATGATCTGGCCGGCGCGTTGTGCCTGTGCCTGGGCTTTTTCCAGCGCGTGGGTCAGCAGATCTATATTGATTTCCGCTGCCCTGGATTTGTCGCGCGCCAGCATGTTCAGGGCGCCGGTGGTGTAACTGGAGATGGCCGCCAGCGGCTGGTTCAGTTCATGCGCCAGCGTCGAGGCGATTTCACCCATGGTGGCCAGGCGTGCGCTGGCTTGCAGTTTTTCCTGCTGCTGGCGGTTCAGGTCTTCCACCCGTTTGCGCTCGGAGATATCGAGTATCGAACCCATCCAGCCGGTTTGCTTGCCGCCATCGTCGACCAGCGGCGATTCGTATATCAGCACCGGGACGCGGTGGCCGTCGGTATGCTGGAATATGGTTTCAAATCCCTGCGGCGTGACGGTGCCGGCCACGACTTGCGAAAAGCGGCGCTGATATTCGCCCATCGCTTCCGGCGCCCAGTACGGCATCGGTGGCGCATGGCCGACGATATCTTCCGCGGCGATCCCGACCATTTGCGAAAAAGCCGGATTCACATAGGTGACGCGCCCATCCAGATCGCGTGCGCGCAAACCGGTGATCAGCGAATTTTCCATCGCGGTACGAAAGGCAATTTGTTCGCGCAATGCAGTTTCTGCCGCCAGGCGACGATTGATGTCGCGCCACAGTGCAATCAGGCTCCATGCCAGACCCAGCGCCAGCAGGATGACGATATCGACCAGCAGGCTGGGCAGCAGTTTGGGGGCGCTCCTGGTGCTGTTGGTGCTCAGCTTCAGTGATGTGCCTGGAAGATTGAGCGCGCGCCGGTGTGTGTACACGCCGCGTCCGGCACCGCCCGAGGCGCGTTTGTGTATGATCACATCGTCCGTGTTGGTCAGCGCAATTTCATTGTCTTGCGCGAACCACCATGGAACCATGTCGTCGAGGATGCTGGAAACCAGGTAGCTGGCAATGATGCTGCCGGCATATCTGTCACCGACAAAAAGCGGTACATGATAGTCGAACATGAGCGGACCGCTGATATCCGCTGCCGGCTGGCTGTACAGCGGAGTGCGCGTGGCGCGCGCACGTTCATCGGCTCTTCTTGATGGTGCCGACAATTCATTTTTCGTGATCAGGGTTTCATCGGTCGATGCAAGCAACTTGCCGTGCGCATCAAGTTTGATGATGCGATGGATTTCATGGTTGCTGCGGATCAGGTTGCTCATGCGATCCTGCAGGCGTGCGCCGTTCAGATAACCACTGATGATTTCCGACGCCATCAGATTCAGGCTTTCTTCATTGCGCTGCAGCTTGAAGCGTATCGTTTGCTCGACCCACAGGGAGTCCGCGATCAACTGTTCCTGGCGTTCGCTGGCTTCCTGCTGTTTTTCATGCAGCGGCAACCAGATCAGGGTGGTCAGGAACAATAGCGCCAGAAACAGCGGGATAAGCCAGCGCCACGCCTGCTTGCGGCTGGGGAAACCGAAACCGGCGGAGCGTGATTGATTTGGTATCATAAACAATTATATAAAAATCCACCTTTCAACGAAGCTGTTCAGGTGGACTTTCGCAAGTCATTATGGCGTCGCATGCGCATCCATGCTGGGGTATTCAAGGCGATGCCGCTTATTCCGTGCGAAGACGATGTGGTTATCCACACTTGTGAGGACGTGTGCGACTGCGCATAGTATCAATAAAATTAAATCCGGGGCTTACTGATCGCACGATGAAAACAGCAATGAAAATGCATTTGTTTTTGCTTGGCCTAGCATTGGCGATGGTCAGTGCAATTGTATCTGCGCAAACCCCGATTGTGATCAAGTTCAGCCACGTAGCTGCCAGTGATGCGCCCAAAGGCAAGGCAGCGTTGCGCTTCAAGGAACTGGTGGAGCAAGCCAGCCGCCACCGCGTGCAGGTTGATGTCTATCCGAATAACCAGCTGTACAAGGAATCGGATGAGCTCGAGGCATTGCAATTGGGCGCGGTACAGATGCTGGCCCCGTCGCTTGCCAAGCTGGCGCAATTCGGTGTGCCGGATTTCGAAGTGTTTGATTTGCCCTATTTGTTCGCCAACAGGGAGGCGGTATCCCGTGTGACTGAAGGACAGATAGGCAAGGCTCTTTTGAAAAAGCTGGAGTCCAAAAGCATGGTTGGACTGGCTTACTGGGACAATGGCTTCAAGATCATGTCGGCGAACAGGGCATTGAAAATGCCGGCTGATTTCATCGGCCGGAAAATGCGCATACATTCTTCCCGCGTGCTGGATGCCCAGATGGATGCATTGGGCGCGATCCCGCAGATACTGGATGCAAACGAAGTGTATTTCGCATTGCAGAGTGGCGTGGTGGACGGCACAGAAAGCTCGCCTGTCAATTTTTACGCCAGAAAATTGTACGAAGTGCAAAGCCATGTAACGGTGTCGAATCACGGTTATCAGGGCAGCGCCGTCATCGTCAACAAAAAATTCTGGGATGGCTTGCCTTTCGATCTGCGCAACATCATCGATGCGGCAATGCGCGAGGCGACGTCATACGGCAATGCCTTGGCCGAGCAGGAAAACGAGGCTGCGCTTGCACTAATCAAGAAGTCCAGGAAAGTAAGCGTGCATACTTTGAGCGACAAGGAAAATGCGGCATGGCGCCATGCGTTGCTGCCGGTGCGTAAAGAGCTGGAAAGCAGGATCGGTAAAGCGGTCGTGATGGCGGTTGCCAGGGAAGCCGAGGGGCGGCGTCCGGGCGCCCGCTGATTCCCTCATCCTTTCCCATAAGCCCGGTTGCATAAAGCCGGATATTCGCTGCCCGCACCTGACGGGCATTTTTTGCCTGCAGGCACAGACTATTCCGCAATTTCAGCTCTGAAAACAGTCTCCGCTGTTCGCTGTACTATCCTCATTTTTCAGATTGCCTGTCAGCTTGCATCGCTCCATCCATCAATCTTTGTTGCCGGCCACAGATAAAACGTTTAGTCTGGCTCGCGAAAGACTGGTGAAAGGTTCGCTTGGTAAAATGAGCGGCTTGAACTGCTTTCGGTATGATCAGATAGATAGAGTGCGCGGATAATGCTACAGGCATATACTCACCTGACATTTGTATCCATACGATAGTGTGACGTCCTTTTTATTTGCAATTTTGATAAGATGTGCGGGCAATGAGGTCGGGATAGCTGGTGTTCCGGCTGGAGTTTTTCCAATAATTATTAAGTCAGGAGACGAATTACATGAACAATAAATTTCTGAAGTCGATAGTCGGATTTGCCTTGTGTGCCAGCTCCTTTGCTTATGCTGATGCCGCTTACCCAAATAAAACCATCACGATGGTGGTGCCTTTTGCTGCCGGTGGTCCAACCGACACAGTGGCGCGCCTGGTTGCGCAGTCGATGACGACCACGCTGAAACAAACCGTGATCGTTGAAAACGTTGGCGGTGCCGGCGGCACGATAGGCGCGGCGCGCGTGGCGAAGTCGCCTGCGGACGGCTACACGGTTTTCCTGCACCACATTGGTCAATCGACTGCTCCTTCGCTCTACCGCAAGCTGAGCTATAACGCGATCGACGATTTCGAACCGGTCGGTTTGATCACCGACGTGCCTATGACTTTCATCGCACGCGGCGATTTTCCGGCTAAGGATTTCAAGGAATTGCTGGCTTATGTAAAAGCCAATAAAACCAAGGTGACTTACGCCAATGCAGGCGTGGGTTCGGCTTCCCATCTGTGCGGCATGCTGTTCATGACAGCCATCGATACGGAATTGACCACGGTTCCTTACAAGGGCACCGGTCCTGCGATGAACGATTTGCTGGGCGGTCAGGTTGATTTCATGTGCGACCAAACCACCAATACAACCAGCCAGATCAAGGGCGGCAAAGTCAAGGCGTATGCAGTGACGACAAAAACCCGCGTGCCTTCACTGCCTAACATTCCAACGATGAGCGAAGCTGGCTTGCCTGGTTTTGAAGTTGCAGTCTGGCATGGTTTGTATGCACCTAAAGGCACACCAAAACCTGTCATTGATACGCTGGCTTCCGCATTGCAAGTAGCCTTGAAAGATGCAACAGTCAAACAACGCTTTGCCGATCTGGGCACGGAGCCGGTTGCTGCCAACCGCGCCACACCGGAAGCCTTGCGCACGCACCTGAAATCTGAAATTGCCAAATGGGCACCTATCATCAAAAAAGCGGGCGTTTACGCAGACTGATAGCAACGCATAGCAACATCAATAGTAAAATGGCGTAAATAAATGACGAGGTGCTCCGGCCCCTCGTCATTTTGAATATGGGCCTGGCAATTTATTCATTGCCATTGATCTTTTGCAGTAGAAGGTACTTGCTCGGCGCTTGAGTAACATGCGCCCAGCCATCAAGTTTCAAGAGAAGGGGAGCACCTTGCCATCATTTATTCGACATCCCAAGGATTTCTGGACCGGGATTATTTTTCTCTTCATCGGATTGTCCGCGATCATTATCGGTCGCGATTATGCAATGGGCACTGCCGGGAAAATGGGCCCGGCCTATTTCCCCTCCATTCTGGGCGGCTTGCTGGCGTTGATCGGATTGGC
>NZ_JAUSME010000250.1 GCF_030645555.1 Herminiimonas sp. | reverse complement strand
GCCTGACGGCAAAAAACTGGCAGTTGCACTGTCGCGCGATGGCTTGACCCAGGTCTATGTCGTCAATAGCGATGGCACCGGCTTGCGCCGCCTGAGCAACTCCAGCGGCATCGATACCGAACCGCAGTTTTCTGCCGATGGACTAAGCATTTACTTCACGAGCGACCGCAGCGGTGGCCCGCAAATCTACAAAATGAGCGCCAATGGTGGCGAAGCGCGGCGCGTGACGTTTGCCGGCAGCTACAACATCAGCCCGCGTATTTCTTCCGACGGCAAATACCTGGCTTATATTTCACGCCGCGAAGGAAAATTTCAATTATTCACACTCGATTTGAGCAACGGCCAGGAACAGCGCCTGTCCGATACCGCCAAGGACGAGTCGCCCAGTTTTTCGCCAAATGGCAAATACCTGATGTATGCAACCGAAGCCGGCCGGCGCGGCACGCTGGCCGTCGTTTCGGTTGACGGCCAGGTAAAACAGCGCCTGAGCACGCAAGCCGGCGATATCCGCGAGCCCACATGGGGCCCGTTTATGAAATAATGCACCTCATACAGATTTTGTTCACATTCGAACTTTTACACAGAAGGGAAATTACATGCGTAACCTGACATCCATTTTCATCTTATCCAGCGCCGTGCTGCTGTCCGCCTGCTCGTCCACCAAGCTCGACGACAAAGCGCCAGTTGAAGACCGTACCGGCAGCTCAGCCGACTCCCGCTCAGTAGGCACCGTCAACACCTCCAGCGATGCCCTGAACGATCCACAAGGCGTGCTGGCCAAGCGCAGCGTGTACTTCGACTACGACAGCTACATCGTCAAGCCGGAATATCAGCAAGTCGTGGCTAACCATGCAAAATACCTGCAAAGCAATCGCACCCGCAAGATCATCATCCAGGGCAATACCGATGAACGCGGCGGCTCCGAATACAATCTGGCGCTGGGTCAAAAACGTGCAGAAGCTGTGCGCAAATCCCTGTCCCTGTTAGGCGTGCCTGAGACACAAATGGAAGCCGTTTCACTGGGCAAGGAAAAACCAAAAGCACTCGGCAGCGATGAAGCAGCATGGGCAGAAAACCGCCGTGCCGATATCGTTTATTAATTCAAACGATGATGTTTAAAAAAACATTAGTTGCGGCCTTGATGGCCGCATTTTCTTGTGCCTCGCTGTCAGCGCATGCAGCGCTGTTCGGCGATGACGAAGCGCGCCGGGCGATACTCGATGTGCGGACCAGGGTCGATGCCATGCAACAAGGCAAGGCCGAGTCGTCTGCGGTACTCGAGCTAGCCACCCAGAACGAGCAATTGAAGCAGGAAATTGCTCGTCTGAATGGCCAGATCGAAGTACTGTCGAACGAACTTGCCAATGCACAGCAAAGGCAAAAGGATTTTTACGTCGACCTCGACAATCGCCTGCGCAAGCTGGAGCCGCAAGTCGTCGCGGTGGACGGCAAGGATGCCACGGTCGAACTATCGGAACAGCGCAGCTACGACAATGCACTCGCCCTCTTCAAGGCCGGCGATTACAAGAAGTCGGGTTCAGCTTTTGCCGATTTCGTTCAGCGTTATCCACAATCCGCGTATGCACCATCCGCGCAATACTGGATAGGCAACGCCTACTATGCGCAACGTGACTATCGCAATGCGATCGCCGCGCAACAAGCCTTATTGAAAAAATATCCGGGCAATCCAAAAGCCGCAGATGCCTTGCTCAATATCGCCAGTTCGCAGATGGAATTGAAAGACCGTGCTGCAGCGAAAAAATCACTGGAATCGCTGGTCGCCCAGTATCCGAATGCACCCGCAGCACAGACGGCAAAAGAGCGCCTGGCGAATTTCAAATAAGCTTGTGCAGGTAGCGACACCGGACGCAGCAGGAACCAAATCGTCAGACTGATATTTCTCTGATGTTGACGACCGAATCGCCCGCTGGCCGGGCGATTTTTTTCACCTTGCGGCTAGCCACCGCCAGCAATATCACCCCGCAGCGGCGAGCGCATCAGCCTGTTGAAACAGCAATCAGAGCAAGGCGAATAAACTGTTGGATAAAAAGTGGATATCTGATTGACAGAGGTCATAAGTGTTCTCTATAATAGCTGTCTTTCGGGTCGTTAGCTCAGCTGGTAGAGCAGCGGACTTTTAATCCGTTGGTCGCAGGTTCGAATCCCGCACGGCCTACCACGAATACACTAGGGTCTAGATGAAAATCTAGACCCTTTCGTGTTTCTGGCGTGGCAAAACTCAAGCGATATTTTCTTTTCTTCCCTCAGTTCCGCCGCACCCACTTCATCATTGCAGCTCCTCTGCAGAAGAGTCTTCTTCTAACTGATCCGCCCCGTGCTGCCCGGCGAAATAATACCGCGCTCATACGAACTTTTTTCCAGTTCACGTCTATCAGGACACATCTGTTTCAAAGTCCGGCCTTGTTTTCTCGCCTTTGCTGCTTCAGTCTTCCATCCGCCCGGGAACATAGATAGAGAACGCTCGCAGACTGCGATCTGCCAGTCATGGTTGTGCGGTATGCAGACAGGCGCCTGACCGTGTTTCCGGCTATCCCTGAACGCTGGATACCCCTTTCAATAAACCCTGGACACGGGATGGCCAGCGTCGAATAATGAATGGCCATGTCACCTTTGTTTTCGTTGCCTATCAAGATGCTGCGCATAGACCTTCACCTTGTTTTAGTGGCAGGGGAGGTGCAGGATCGCAGTTTATACGGGCCGGCTGTAAATATTTTGGCAAAAAAGTGTTTCGGATCGAATCATTCCATTTACACACGGTCTGACCCAATGTTCGATAAGATCAAAGCTCATATGCACAAAGGGGAAATCCTATGTCCGTCAACGATAAACGCCGTCAATTTGATATTGAGTTGAAGAAACGCTTTGAGGAATTGGTCACCTGGGCCGTTACCAACCGGCCTGATCACAGCCCGCCGCTGTCGCGCGCGGATTTCGACCCGGCCAGAAAAGCAATCGAGGCGCTCGCTTACGATGGCCTCGATTTGGGCGAACGCAATGCCGCGATACCAGAACCTTCGGAAAATGGCCCGCAATACGTCAATGTCAATCCGACGCCATGGCCGTAACACATACGCGCGCCCTTGCCTGCTCACGCAGTCATATGCATGCACCATTAAAAAATGTTTTATCGAGAGGGGATGCCCTTTCCTTAAATAATCGACTTTCCACCACTGCGAAGGAATACCCATGAACTCACATACCACTAGTCTGACCGGCGTTTCAAGCACTACCGAAAAAACAGCCACCACCTCGACCTTGCGCAATGATTTGCAAACGCTGAAAACCGATCTGGATACCTTGCTCGCGCATGCTGCCGAGTTGACTGAAGTTGAACTGCATGATGCGCAAGACCGCATCCTCACCAAGTTCAGTTCCCTGCGCTATGCGGCAAAAGGCCTGGCAGTTGAAGCCGGCCGGCAATTCAACCACGGTGTTGAAGTGACGACCGATTATGTGAAAGAAAAACCGGTGCAATCAGTTGCGCTGGCAATAGGGATAGGCGCGCTGCTCGGTATTATCATCGGGCGCAAATAATTTCATCGTTTGCGACGACTCAATTGCTGTGCAACATCTGGAAACATTTATTTAATGAACTTTCCGGCCATTCAAGGTCCAATTGGCTCACGTTGCTTAAGTGCGTGAGCCAAAAGTGACTGGAACATTTTCAGAAATTCTGCGCTGAAAAATAATGGCGGTGTTCCCGCATTTATCCATACAAACTGAAAGGGAAAAATATCATGAAAAAAATCATTTCCATTATGTGCATACTCGGTATCAGCATCGGCTTGACGGCTTGCAACACCTTCAAGGGTTTTGGCCAGGATGTCGAACGCGGTGGCGAAAAAGTACAAGACGCAGCAACGCGCAAGTAAGTCATACAGCGCATGTAAAAACAGCGTGTATCGATTCGATACACGCTGTTTTTCTTTGTAGAGTTGTAAAAGCTGTCTGTTGCCCGTCACGCTGCCAGCGGCTGCATGCGCGCCAGCGCTTGCAACAACAAGTCTGGATCGCCCAGCGCCAGTTTTTTTGAGTCAGACAATATCTGCCTGAAAGCGCGTGCATTGGGCAAGCCCGCCATCAAGCCCAGCATGTGGCGCGTGATGCTGTTCAACTTCAAACCGCCACCCTTCTCGCTTTTGCCATGCTGTTCCAGCTGCGCACGTATATACGGAATCATTGCATACGCTACTTCCGCCCGCGTTTTTGGCGTGGCCGCATCGCCGTAGTAGCGCGCGTCGAAGGTACTCATCAGGTAGGGGTTGTGATAAGCCTCGCGACCTATCATCACGCCATCCACATGCGCAAGATGCGTATCGATTTCAGCCACCGTTTTGATGCCGCCATTGATAATGATTTCCAGATCTGGAAAATCCTGCTTGAGTTGATAGGCAAACTCGTAACGCAAGGGTGGAATTTCACGATTCTCTTTCGGGCTCAAGCCCTTCAGGATAGCGTTACGCGCATGCACGATGAAGGTATGGCAGCCAGCGTCAGCAACGGTGCCGACAAAATCGCGCACGAAATCGTAGGAGCTAATGTCATCTATGCCTATACGGTGCTTGACCGTCACGTCTATCTGCACTGCATCACGCATCGCCTTGACGCAATCGGCAACCAGCGCTGCCTCTCCCATCAGGCAGGCACCGAAGGCGCCCTTTTGCACCCGCTCGGATGGACAACCGCAATTGAGATTAATTTCATCGTAGCCCCACTGCTCGCCCAGCTTCGCACTTTTGGCCAGGTCGGCCGGCTCGCTGCCGCCCAGCTGCAATGCCACCGGATGCTCTTCATCATTGAAATCAAGATGGCGAGGCACATCGCCGTGCAGCAAGGCGCCGGTCGTCACCATCTCGGTATAAAACCAGGTATGGCGTGTAATGTGCCGATGAAACATGCGGCAGTGCCGGTCGGTCCAATCCATCATCGGCGCAACACTCACGCGCCTTTTCTTGTCAATTACGGGTTTCATTTGGATATGGCGCGAATTTCTGGGTTTCTGCGGAGATGGAATGGTGCGCAATTATAGGCTGTGATGGATCAGGCGCGTTTGTTAGGCTTGCATACTCAGGCCCACGACGATGGCTCTATGATGCCGATGGCTTGAAACGCCGGCTTGCAAAACAGATAACCCTGCATCAAGTCTATCCCCGCACTGTACAGGAAGTCGCGTTCGGCCGGCGTTTCTATTCCCTCTGCAAGCACGCGCACATTCAGCGCTGCGCAGATGGACACGATGCCATTGACGATCGCCTGTTTCGGCTTGCTGGCATCAATGCCACGCACCAGGTCCATGTCTATCTTGATGATGTCCGGCTGGTATTCGGCCAACAGACCGAGGCCTGCATAACCGGCGCCGAAATCATCAATCGCGGTACGAAAGCCGAAACGTCTGTATTCGCGGAAGATGTTGACCAGGTGCGGCCGGTCCGTCACCTGTTCGCCTTCGGTCACTTCGAAAATGATTTGCTCGATAGGGAAATCATACAGACGCGCCGCTTCAAAGGTGCTGCGTATGCAGGCTTCCGGCCGATACACGGCATTCGGCAAAAAATTGATCGACAATAATTCCTTCATTCCCAGCGCCGCCGCACCCCGGATCGCCTCGACCCGGCATGCCTGATCGAAAGAATAGCGATTCGCATCCGTGACTTGCGAGAGTATGGAATAGGCAGACTCGCCATTCGGCCCCCGCACCAATGCTTCATGTGCATAGATCGAGCGCGTGCGCACGTCCACGATAGGCTGGTAAGCAAACAGAAAATCGAAACCCAGATCGTGCTCTTTCTTGCATTGGCCGCAACCGGGAGCGGTCGACGATGACGCTTGCTGAGATGGATTGATGGGGATCATTTGAGGATTTCCTTTTAGTAGGGATGCAGCTGGCGCCCATCCGTTTTCACACTTGTGCTTTGCGGCCTTAAGGCTCATATCTGGCGACCTGGTTACGCCCTTTTTCCTTGGCTTGATACAGTGCGCTGTCAGCCTGCTTTAACAGCAGTTCGGGCTGATCGAGCGAACTCGGCTTGATATGCACCACTCCGCAACTGATGGTCAGGAACTGGTGCGGCGAACTTGCATGAGGAATATCCAGATTCCGTACATTCTGGCATAAAGCGTCAGCATGTGCGGTCGCCTGTTCTTCGGTCATTTCAGTTGCCAGTACGATGAATTCTTCACCGCCAAAGCGGGCGACAAATTCACTGACCCGGCGCAATGAATCATCCAGTATCAAGGCTATCTTTCTGAGCGCATTGTCGCCGGCAATATGGCCGTAAGTATCATTGAAGCGCTTGAAGTAATCGACATCGATAAACATCACGACCAGGCTTTCCTGCGTGTCGATCAACTGAGCCCATCTTGTGCGCAACTGATCCTCGAAATATTTACGGCTGTATATCCCGGTCAATGTGTCATGCACGACCAATTGCTCCAGATTTTCCTTGTCGCGCTCCAGCAAGCTGCGCTCCTTGCGCAAGCGCTGCTCAAGGACTACGCGTGCAGTAACATCCTTCTGGATGCCGATGAAATGCGTCAGGACACTGGATTGATCAAACACAGGAGATATGCTCAACTCGTTCCAGAACAGTGAACCATCCTTGCGGTAATTTCGCAAGGTTACGACACTGTGCTCGCCCTTCTCAAGGGAATTTGCAACGACGTTGATGTTTCTTTGCGCCTGATCCGCGCCCTGCAGAAAACGACAGTTACGGCCCAGTATATCTTTTGGGCCGTACCCGGTTAACTGTTCGAATGCAGGGTTGGTAAAAATCACCGGGCGATCAGGAGCGCAAGCGTCGGCGATGATGATGCCATCCCTGGATTCCATCACTGCCTGCATCAGGATTTCAATCGTGAACATGTCTGTTTTTTATAATGTTGATAAAGGCAAGCATGAAGATAGTGCTTTATTTTCCAGTCAGTTTGCTCATGAAAGAGCGGATCACCAGGCTGAAGGTTTTTACATCCACTGTTTCCTGGCGGCGAGCGAGTATTTCCTGGATGCCTTGAAATTCATGGTTTGAAATTTCCAGTACAGCCATGGCCCAATCCGGGAATGCACGCTCTTCTGTGGTTGTAATCAAAACGATACGGCAATCAGCGTGTCGCTGGTCCTCAAGGATCTCGGTATATTTTTTGAATACCTGGTGGTCCGGGCCTTCCAGGACTTGCATGAACATGCCGCCGCCGTGGACCAGGATGCCGGTCAGCCCAAGAGTTTGATTATTCTTTTTTGAAGATTCCAGAATATCCGACAGGTCTACTTTCAAGGCTTCAGCAGTGCCATGACTTGCGCTTACATATAACAGTCTGATCATCGCGATAATAGTGTTCTGGTTGGCATGGATAACAATGTGCAAGCCAGGCATTCCAGCTTCGTAATGACATGGATCAGCCTGATGTTTTAATGTGCTTGATGGCCATCAGGCTGCATGCCTGTCATGCCAGGCACCAAGGCTGACGGGAATATCGGCCAGATGTATCAGCACATATATAGCCTCTGGTGGGCGACGGGCAAGTACCGGGCAATCGCCCCCTACCCATAGCTCTGTACTACCCGGTAATTTCCGCCGCAAATCCGTCAAGCCTTCAAGCACCAGCCGGGGATTCATCGCACCGGAAACTGACAGCGCGACGATGTCTGCGTGTTGCGACCGGGCGGCGCCGACGATATCCATGATGGGCGTTTGCACGCCCAGCGAAATGCAACTCGCTCCTTCCTGCGTAAAGATCGCCTCCGCCATCAGCAAGCCGAGGCCATGCTGCTCTTGCGGCAAGGTCGTCAGCAGGATGCGCGGCCCGACCGGCATTTTCCCCCGCGGCAGCTGCAGCGAGGAAATCGCTGCACGCATGACGATTTGTACCGACTCTGTATACAAATGTTCTTCAAATATCTGCAAGCTGCCATTGGCCCAGCTGTCACCCACCAGGCGATTAAGCGGCGCCAGCAGCTCGACGATAAAACGCTCCAGTCCCATGCGTGACAGTGCCTGCGACAGTCCATGGCGCAAGGCTTCGGTCTGGTGCGTCTTGCACAAGTCCAGATAGCCTTGCAGGATCGATAGATCGGCGCCGCCTGCGCTGGCTGGTTCAATGGCTAGCGCCGATTGCTGCACCAGTTGCTGCAATTCCTGTATCCCGTAATGAATGATTTTCCCGGGGCGATGGCCCTGATCAAGCAGGCGCTTCAAGACGCGCAGCTTGTCCACCTGCTCGAGCAGGTAGGCGCGCTCGCCCAAACCATCCCGTATCGGGGTCGGGAAGCCGTAACGGCGCTCCCATACACGCAAGGCATCCTTGGACAAACCGGTATCGCGCTCAACGGCGCCAATACTCATCGTTATCTGCATAAAAATTCACATGCCTATCTTGTACTTGCGTTGTACCTGCGTATTTATAAAACGGCATTTTTCACAAAAAACTGAATGCGACTAGCCATCAAGGCAGCTATTTTATCGCTTATTTTAATCAATACTTTGTCCTAGACAAAATATTGACATAAAATACGTTTGCGCTCAGCATATATCAAGCATTTCTTGAGCACCGTTTTTAGCAACATCCAATATCAAAAGCTTATTTGTTTGTAACAGCATCGATCTGTTGTTAAAAGATAATCAACATCTTCACCAGCCGCATTAACTGCCATCCGGCATTTTAGTGGGCCCATACAAGGAAAACACCAGCATGAAAATCGCTGTTATCGGATCGGGAATTGCCGGATTGTCTTGCGCCTACCGCCTGGTGCAATCCGGCTACGATGTCACGCTGTTTGAAGCCAACGACTATTTTGGCGGCCATACGCATACTGTCGATGTCACGCTGGATGATGTGACTTATGGCGTCGATACCGGTTTTCTGGTTTTCAACCACCACACCTATCCCAACCTAGTCCGCCTGTTTGCCGAGCTGGAGGTTGAAACCGTGGCGACCGACATGTCCTTTTCAGTCAAGCTGCCCTTGCAGGGACGCACGCTGGAATGGGCCGGCGGCAATCTTGATGCCGTGTTTGCGCAAAGACGCAACCTGCTGAACCCACGCTTTTACCGGATGCTGCGGGATATCCTGCGCTTCAACAAACATGCCACCCAACTCGCCTTGTCCGGCGCGCATGATGCAGCACATAACTCGCTAGGCGCCTATCTGGCAGCACACAATTACAGCGAGGAATTCCGCGACTGGTATTTGCTGCCCATGGCCGGCTGCATCTGGTCTTGCCCGACCGAACAGATGCTGGCCTTCCCGCTGTCATCGTTTGTCCGCTTTTGCCACAACCACGGCTTGCTGCAAGTTAATGACAGGCCGCAATGGCACACCGTCAAGGGCGGCGCCCGTCATTATGTAGAAAAAATGCTGGCGCAGATTCCGCAAAAATACCTGAACACGCCCGTCCTATCCGTCACCCGCAATACGTTGGGCAATGTGACCAAGATCAAAATTGAAGCCGGCAATGGCATCCATATGTTTGACCATGTGGTCATGGCCAGTCACAGCGACCAATCCCTGCGCCTGCTGCAGGATGCAACGACGCATGAACAGGCGATCCTGTCTGCCATCAAATACCAGCCGAATCACGCCGTGCTGCATCTCGATACCGACTGCCTGCCGGCAAACAAAAAAACCTGGTCGGCCTGGAATTATCAAAGCGAACCAGGCAGCGAGCCGAGGGTGTGCGTCCACTACCTGCTGAACCAATTGCAGCCGCTGCCGTTCAAACAATCGGTGATCGTGTCGCTCAATCCTGTACACGCCCCACACCCGGATAGCGTGCTCGCCAGCTACGATTACGCGCATCCGGTTTTCGATGCCGCGGCAATTGCGGCGCAAGGGCAATTGGCAACGCTGCAGGGCGAGCAAAATACCTGGTTTGCCGGTGCGTGGACGGGCTATGGCTTCCATGAAGATGGATTGAAGTCCGGCCTGGCTGTGGCGCAAGCCATAGCCAGCATGACAGACGATGCTGCGCTGACGCGCTCGGCCGCCTGAACCTGCATGGAGAATGCCGTGAAAGCCATTGCGCCTGTCGCACAACTCTGTTTTGGCAAGGTCATGCACACGCGCCTGCGCCCGGCGCGCCATGCATTCAACTATGGCGTGTATTTCATGCGCCTGCCTCTGCGTGCAATGGCACAGGATGCTGCGCAGCCAGCCAGATTCTTCTCGCGCAACCGCTTTAATGTGCTGTCTTTCTGGGACAGCGATCACGGCGATGGCAAACAGCCTTTGCTGGAATGGCTGGATGCACTGCTGAAAAGCGAAGGCATAGATGACGCCGATGGCGAAATCTGGCTGCAGGCATTTCCGCGCGTGCTGGGTTATGTATTCAATCCGGTTTCATTCTGGTTTTGCCATCGCAAGGATGGGCAACTGCGCGCCGTACTGGCCGAAGTGCGCAATACCTTCGGTGAGCGTCATCTGTACCTGCTAGATGCCGGCAACACCATGCCGTATGGGATGGAACTGACGGCGCGCAAGATCTTCCATGTCTCGCCATTCTGTGCGGTGGATGGCATCTATCGCTTCCGCTTCATGCATGTAGAGCAGGAAATCGACGGCAAGGTGTTCGAACGCAACGTCGCCCGCATAGATCACGATGATGCCTCCGGCCCCCTGATATTGACCAGCATCGCCGGCTCCGCCTATCCATTATCGGATGCACTCGTAGCCAGGGCATTCTGCCTGTATCCGCTGATGACCCTGGGCGTCGTCGCAAAAATACACTGGCAAGCGCTGCGCCTGTGGCTCAAGCGCGTGCCATTTTTCAGAAAACCGCTTCCACCATCCGAAGAGCTGAGCCGATGAATACCAAATCCATGAAACAGCAGGCGATCACCATCGATGCAGGTGCCAGCGCAAGCAACTCCGAAGATTTGCCTGCGCAGGTTAAATTCATCCTGCAACTGCTGCGCAAAATCGAGCATGGCGCCTTGCGCATGGAATTCCCCAACGGCCAGGTCGAGCAGTTTGGCGACCATACGCATCCAGTCACGCTGACACTGAAAAACTGGGACATCTGCAACGCTGCCTTGAAGTCCGGCGACATAGGCTTTGCCGAAACGTTTATCGATGGCCACTGGACGACTGACAATCTGCCCGCGCTGATAGAACTGCTCGTGCGCAATCGCGCGGCGGTGGAAGCCATCGTGTACGGCACCTGGTGGGGCAGCCTGCTGTACCGGATCAGGCATGTCTTCAACCGCAATTCGCGCGCCGGCAGCCGCAAGAACATCCATGCGCATTACGACATAGGCAATGACTTTTACCAGTTGTGGCTGGACCCGTCGATGACCTATTCGAGCGCGCTGTTTGCCAATGGCCATGCGGATAATCTGCAGCAGGGTCAGCAGGCCAAATACCACCGCATCCTGAACGAGCTGGCGCTGCCGCCGGATGCACGCGTGCTGGAAATCGGCTGCGGCTGGGGCGGCTTTGCCGAACTGGCCGGCAGTACGGCAGGCGCGCATGTGACCGGCTTGACGCTGTCGACCGAACAGCTGCATTTTGCGCATCAGCGTCTATCCAACGCCGGCCTGGCCGATCAGGTGGAATTGCTGCTGCAGGATTTCCGCGATGCGAACGGACAGTTTGATGCGATCGCGTCGATAGAAATGTTTGAAGCCGTAGGCGAAGCGTACTGGCCCAGCTATTTCGAGTGTATTGCGCGCAACCTGAAACGGAGTGGCCGCGCCTGCATCCAGACCATCGTGATTGCCGATGAACTGTTCGAGCGTTACCGCAAGGGGACCGACTTCATCCAGCAATATATTTTCCCCGGCGGGATGCTGCCATCGCCGCAAGTCTTTCGCCAGCAGGCTGAACAGCACGGGCTGCGGGTCGTCAATGAATTCAAGTTCGGGCTCGACTATGCGCGCACGCTGGAAGAATGGCGCAGCGCCTACACCGAGCAGTTGCCGCAGGTGCGCGCGCAGGGTTTCGACGATAGATTTTTGCGTACCTGGGAATTCTATCTCGCGTATTGCGAAGCGGGATTCCGCGCAAAAAGCATAGATGTCGTGCAATTCACGCTGGAAAAAACATGAGCCGGCACAACCCGGCAGTACGGGCCGCAAAGTACGTGCTCGCATCGGTCTTCTGTGCGCTGACGTGGACGACTGCGCTGGCGGCCGAACCTGCAGCGCCCCGGCATATAGAAAACGAAGTGCGGCAGGCGCGCCTCGCAGGTCAGGGAAGCTTTCGCTGGTTCGGCCTGAAGATTTATGATGCCGCGCTCTGGGTAGGCGATAAAGGCTATCGCGCTCAGGCGCCGGCGGCAGCCAAACTGGTGCTGGATTTGCGTTATGCACGCAACTTGCAAGGCAAGAAAATTGCCGCTGCCAGCGAAGATGAAATGCGCAAGCTGGGCCTGGGCTCTGCACAACAGCGCGCCAGCTGGCAAGCCGCGATGGAAAACATCTTCCCGGACGTCAATGAAGGCACGCATCTATCCGGCGTGTACCTGCCCAATGCAGGCGCACGCTTTTATCTGAACGGGAAATTCCTGGGCGAGATCATGGATGCCGAGTTCAGTCATGCCTTCTTTGCGATCTGGCTGGATCCCAAAACCACTGCCGCGCAATTGCGCAACGCCTTGCTGGCCGATGCGGCGCCGCGCTGATGGCCAGGCTCACTTCTGTTTCATTTTTTGCCTATGGTTTGTTCGGGCTGCCGCTGGCCCTGGTTGCCTTGCCTATCTATGTCTACGTCCCGCAATTCTATGCAGAACGCTTCGGCTTGTCGCTGACGCTGATAGGCGGGGCCTTGCTGGCAGCGCGCGTATCCGATGCATTCATCGACCCGTTGATAGGCTTGTGGATAGACCGCAGCAGGAATCATCGCGGCTATGGGCGCTTCATCCTGATTTCCCTGCCCTTGCTGGCGCTGGGTTTTCTGGCGCTGTTCCATCCGCCTGCGCTGCTGCAGGATGCCGCCCTGCTGTGGTTCCTGTGCACGCTGCTGCTGGTCTATCTCGGCTTCAGCCTGGCGACGATCGCACATCAGAGCTGGGGCGCCGCACTGACGCAAAAACTGGCGGAACGCTCGCGCCTGACCGCCACGCGTGAAGCCTGCGGTTTGCTGGGCGTGGTGCTGGCCGCGTTACTGACAGGCTGGCTGGGCTTCGATGGCTTGATCGTGATCTTCATCATCACGCTGTTTATCTGTGCCGCCATCCTGCTCAAGGCAGCGCCGCAACCGGCCGCCGCACTGGTCCAGCATGCGGGCTGGTCTGCAATGCTGGAACCCTTGCGCAACCGCCGCTTTCGCTGGCTGTTTGCAGTATTGATAGTCAACGGCATCGCCGCCGCCATACCCGCCACGCTATTCCTGTTTTTCGCCAAGGACCAATTGCAACTGGCGCAATATGCCGGCCTGTTCCTGGTCTTGTATTTCATTGCCGCCGCCTGCTCCATGCCCTTGTGGGTTGCATTGGCCAGGCGTCATGGCGAAGCCCGCATCTGGCTGTACGCCATGTTGCTGTCGGCCGCCGCCTTCATCTGGGCCTACGGCTTGTCGGCTGGCGCTGCACTGCCGTTTGCGCTGATCTGCGTGCTGTCCGGCTTGACGCTGGGCGCCGACCTGGCCTTGCCACCGGCATTGCTGGCGGCAGTCATAGGACGCGCCGGACACAGCGGCCAGCGCGAAGGCGCGTATTTCGGCGCCTGGAGTTGGGCCACCAAGATGAATCTGGCGCTGGCGGCCGGCATCTCGCTCCCCTTGCTCGAGCAGCTCGGTTACGTCCCCGGCACTGCCGACAGCGCGGGCACCCATGCGCTGTCAGTCGCGTATGCCTTGCTGCCCTGCGCGCTGAAACTGGCAGCGGCCAGCATACTGGCACGCGCCCCATTACGTGATCTATGAACTATCCCTTCAACGCCACACCAACCAGCCGGAGTCGATGATGAATCATTTGAAATATCTTTTTGCAGTGTGCGCTGCGGCATTGCTGAGCGCCTGTGCCAGCCCGGTCGAACCCTCACACTATGCAAATGAAAAACCGCAGCTCGATCTGCAGCAGTATTTCAACGGCACGCTGGATGCGTGGGGCATGTTCCAGGACAGATCCGGCAAGGTCGTCAAGCGTTTTACCGTGGTGATGCGTTGCACCTGGGTTGGCGATGTAGGCACGCTGGATGAAGACTTCACGTACTCCGACGGCAGCAAGCAAAAACGCGTGTGGACGCTGCGCAAGGTGGCACCCGACCGTTACATAGGAACCGCGCCCGATGTCGTCGGTGTAGCCATCGGCATTACCGCAGGCAATGTCCTGCATTGGCAATACATGCTGGCGCTGCCGGTAGACGGCAAGGTATATGACGTCAAGTTCAACGACTGGATGTATCTGATGGATGATCGCGTAATGCTGAACCGTGCAGCGATGAGCAAGTTCGGCTTCCATCTGGGCGACGTGACGCTATCCTTTACCAAGCGCCCTTGATCGCGTCGCCGCAATGCGCCTGCCCTTGTTGCAAACCGAAAGGCTTAGATGAATCCGCAGATTTCAAACTGGCATGACAAACGCGTATGGGTGATCGGTGCCTCGACCGGCATAGGTGCTGCAAGCGCCCAAAAGCTGCTGGCACAAGGTGCGCGCGTGGCGCTTTCTGCCCGTCGCCCTGAATTGCTAACAGCGGTTGCAGACAACCATCCAAATGCACTGATCGCGGCCCTCGACATCGTCGATCATGCGAGCGTGAGTGCCGCGCATGCCTTGCTCATGCAGCAGTGGCAAGGCATCGATCTGGTGCTGATCATCGCCGGTGGCTACAATGAAATGCGCGCCGATTCCTTCGATCTGGCGGCTGCCAATCGCCTGATAGACTTGAACATACGCGGCGCCTACAACTGTCTCGACCTGGTGCTGCCGACACTGCTGGCGCAAGGCAGCGGCGGCATAGGAATAGTCGCATCGGTCGCTGGTTACAGCGGCTTGCCGAAAGCGCTGGTCTATGGCCCGACCAAGGCGGCATTGATCAATCTGTGCGAATCGCTGTATATAGATTTGCGCCCGCGCGGCATAGGCGTCTACCTGATCAATCCGGGATTTGTCGAAACGCCGCTGACCGCAGGCAACGACTTCCCTATGCCGGCCCTGATATCGGCTACCGAAGCAGCGCAGGAATTGCTGCATGGACTGGAGCGCGGCCAGTTCCATATACACTTCCCGCGACGCTTCACGAACTGCCTGCGCATCCTGCGCCTGCTGCCTTACCGGCTTTATTTCTGGCTGATACACAAGGGAACCGGATTATGAACAACGCAACGCATGCCCAGCCAGATCATCAAGCCAGCCTGCAGGCAGTGGTGAATTTTTTTGAAACGCTGACGGTCGAATCCGCGCAGGCACAGCTGCCACAGATCTATGCCGCCGATGCCTATTTCAAGGATCCCTTCAGCGAAGTGCGCGGACTGCCGGCGATCACGCCTATCTTCGTACACATGTTCAGCCAGGTGGAAAATCCGCACTTTGTCGTGACGACCACGGTCTTGCAGGGTAACGATGCATTCATGACCTGGGATTTCCTGTTCCACATGCGGCCTTATGCCAGCGCTGAGCAATGCATACGCGGCGCCACCCATTTGCGCTTCAACGCAGATGGTCGCATCGACTCGCATCGCGATTACTGGGATGCGGCGGAAGAACTGTATGAAAAGCTGCCGGTGCTGGGCAGCTTGATGCGCCTGCTCAAGCGCGTGGCGAAAAAATAGTGTGCGGCACTGGGCTGCAATCCCATCCTTGAACGGAGATTTCGCGCCAGCTTTCATCCGGGCGGCGAACGTACTACCATTGCTGCATCTCTTCTCCCGAAAGCACTGCAAGCGATGAACCAGCCTCTAGACACTACCCAGCTGTGGATGCCTTTCACTGCCAACCGCCAGTTCAAGGCCAGGCCGCGCATGATGGTCGCTGCATCCGGCATGTACTACACCACCGATGACGGACGCCAGGTGCTGGATGGAACCGCAGGTTTATGGTGTGTCAACGCCGGCCATTGCCATCCGAAAATCGTCGCAGCGGTGCAAAAGCAGGCAGCCGCGATGGACTTTGCGCCGATGTTCCAGATGGGGCATCCGCTAGCGTTTGAAGCCGCCAATGCACTGGTCGGTATGGCTCCGGACGGATTGAACCGGGTATTTTTCTGCAACGACGGCTCCGAAGGCGTGGACACTGCGCTCAAGATCGCGCTCGCCTACCACCGGGTACGTGGCGATGCCGGACGCAGCCGCCTGATAGGCCGCGAGCGCGCCTATCATGGCGTCGGTTTCGGCGGCATTGCAGTCGGCGGCATCGCCGGCAATCGCAAGCAATTCGGCCCCAGCCTGGCTGCAGCCGACCATATGCGCCATCCACTCGATATCGAGAAAAATGCCTATACGCGCGGCTTGCCGGAACATGGCGCAGAGATGGCCGATGAACTTGAGCAACGCCTGCTGGCCCTGCATGATCCAGCCACGGTCGCAGCCGTCATCGTCGAACCCTTGCAAGGTTCAACCGGCGTCATCCTGCCGCCCCAGGGCTATCTGCAAAAGATACGCGCGATCTGCGACAAATACGGCATCCTGCTGATTTTCGATGAAGTCATTACCGGCTTCGGCCGTCTGGGCACGCCGTTCGCCGCCGACTTCTTTGGCGTCATCCCCGACATGATCGTGTGCGCCAAGGGCTTGACCAATGCCGCCGTGCCCATGGGTGCGGTGATCGTACGGCAAGACATACACGATGCATTCATGCAGGCAGCGCCAGCCGACGCGATAGAATTTTTCCACGGCTACACCTACTCCGGCCATCCGCTGGCCGCAGCGGCCGCTGTGGCAACGCTGGCCGTCTACAAAGAAGAGGATATCTTCCAGCGCGCCGCCGACATGGCACCGTATTTTGAAGACGCGGCGCACAGCCTGAAGGGCTTGCCCTTCGTCAAGGACATACGCAATCTGGGCCTGGTGTGCGGGATAGAACTCGATGGCATCGCCGGCAAGCCGGGCGCACGCGCCTACGATTTGTTCAGCAAGGCATACTGGGATAAAGGCGTACTGACGCGCACTACCGGCGACATCGTTGCGCTGTCGCCACCGCTGATCATCAACAAGGCGCAGATAGATCAGATGTTCGGCAGCATTGCAGACATCCTGAAGTCGCTGAAATAGCCTCGCAATCAAGACGACAGAATAAAAAAAGCCCGCTGATTCTGAAGACCTTTGCGGTCTCAAAAATCAGCGAGCTTTTTGACGCAGGACGATTCAATTTTATATTGAACCGTCACTAGTCAATTACGAATCGCGACCGGCTTTTTTACGCTCGTGTTCTTTCAAATAGCGTTTGCGCAAACGGATGCTCTTAGGCGTTACTTCCACCAGTTCGTCGTCATCGATGAATTCGACTGCGTATTCGAGCGACATCTCGATAGGTGGTACCAGGCGCACCGCTTCATCGGTACCCGACGAACGGACGTTGGTCAATTGCTTGCCCTTGATAGGGTTGACGACCAGATCGTTGTCACGCGAGTGTATGCCGATGATCATGCCTTCGTAGACTGGATCGTTGTGGCTGACAAACATGCGGCCGCGATCCTGCAGTTTCCAGATGGCGTAGGCAACAGCTGCGCCGTCGTCCTGCGAAATCAGCACGCCGTTACGACGACCGCCGAGCTCGCCCTTGGTGTTGTCCACTGGTGCGTATTCGTCGAACACATGGCTCATCAAGCCGGTGCCGCGTGTCAGCGTCATGAATTCGCCCTGGAAGCCGATCAGGCCACGTGCAGGAATACGGTATT
>NZ_JAUSME010000242.1 GCF_030645555.1 Herminiimonas sp. | reverse complement strand
GGCCCCTTACATTTTCGGCCATCGCAACAGAATCCATATCGTCAACCTCGAAAAGACCCTGGGCATGTACCAGGAGGCGATGAAGTACATCCAGCAACTGGCTTCCAATCGCGGCACCGTGCTGATGGTCGGCACCAAGCGTCAAGCGCGTGAAACCATTGCCGCTGAAGCAGCGCGCGCCGGCATGCCTTACGTTGATCAACGCTGGTTGGGCGGCATGCTGACCAACTTCAAAACGATCAAGACATCGATCAAGCGTTTGAAGGAAATGGAAGCATCGATTGCTGACGGTTCAGTCGAAAAACTCAGCAAAAAAGAAGCGCTGATGTTTGACCGTGAAAAAATCAAGCTGGAAAAATCCATAGGCGGCATCAAGGACATGGGCGGCATTCCTGACGCTATTTTCGTGGTTGACGTCGGTTACCACAAAGGTGCGATCACTGAAGCGGCTAAACTGGGCATCCCGGTTATCGGCGTGGTCGATACCAACCATTCCCCAGAAGGCGTTACCTACATCATCCCAGGCAACGACGATTCATCCAAGGCGATCATGTTGTACGCCCGTGGCGTTGCTGATGCGATCCTCGCAGGCCGCGCCAGCGCGACCAACGATCTGGTTGCATCGATCAAGGGTGGCGACGACTTCGTTGAGGTCAGCGAGCAGGCTTAATACCCTGGCTCTGATGGTTTGAGCGTCAGAATGAAAGGGGCAACAGCGGTTCGCCCCTTTTTTTCGAGCGCATTTTGAACGTAATAGGATAGGGGACGTCAGAACGACGTCCGCTTGTCAGGAATTGTTAGGAGATTGTAATGGCCGTTATTACTGCAGCAATGGTTGGTGAACTGCGCGCTCTCACAGATGCGCCTATGATGGAATGCAAAAAAGCATTGACGGAAGCCGATGGCGATCCAGTCAAGGCAGAAGAAATCCTGCGCGTCAAACTCGGCAGCAAGGCATCGAAAGCCGCTTCCCGCGTGACCGCAGAAGGCGTAGTCGCCTCTTATGTATCTGGCAACGTCGGCGCGCTGGTTGAAGTCAACTGCGAAACCGATTTCGTCACCAAGAATGATGAATTCCTCGCGCTGGCGAATGCTTGCGCCAAACTGATCGCGGAAAAAAATCCGGCTGACGTGGCTGCCTTGGCCGCCTTGCCACTGGATGGCAAAACCGTTGAAGAGCAGCGCGCTGCCTTGATCGGCCGCATTGGTGAAAACATGTCTATCCGCCGTTTCCAGCGTTTTGAAACGACTGGCAAGCTGGCTGCCTATTTGCACGGTACCCGTATCGGCGTGATGGTCGATTTCGACAGCGCCGATGAACAAGTCGGTAAAGACGTGGCGATGCACATTGCTGCAATGAAGCCGGTGGCCCTGTCTTCGGACAATGTGCCGGCAGAACTGATCGCCAAAGAGCGTTCGGTTGCTGAGTTGAAAGCGGCAGAATCTGGCAAGCCAGCCGAGATCGTTACCAAGATGGTCGAAGGTTCAGTGCAGAAATTCCTGAAAGAAGTATCGTTGCTGAATCAGTCGTTTGTGAAAAACGACAAGCAAACCGTCGAGCAAATGTTGAAAGATACCAAATCCACCGTGAAAGCATTCACGATGTATGTGGTCGGCGAAGGCATCGAGAAAAAGCAGGACGACTTTGCCGCAGAAGTAGCAGCGCAAGTCGCAGCAGCAAAACAGGCGTAAGTTAAAAAAATCGGGCCGCAAGGCCCGTTTTTTTAACGCCATCAAGTATGCTTTGATGTGTGCCAATAATTAAGATTTTGCTTCAGCATCGTCATCCACAATATGGCGATGCTGAAGCAAAATCTGGTAAGAACTGAAGTAAAACCATCACCTCAGTAAAACCGGACAAAACAAGGAATCCAGCCCATGACTACCCCAGCTTATAAACGCGTACTCCTCAAACTTTCGGGTGAAGCGTTGATGGGAGACGACTCTTACGGTATCAATCGCGCCACGATAGAACGCATGGTGGCGGATGTGGCGGAAGTGGCAAATCTGGGGGTGGAACTGGCGATAGTGATAGGCGGCGGCAATATTTTCCGCGGTGTGGCACCCGGCGCACAAGGCATGGACCGTGCCACGGCTGATTACATGGGCATGCTCGCCACCGTGATGAATTCGCTGGCGCTGGCTGATGCGATGCGCCAGGCTGGTATAGTCGCACGCGTGATGTCGGCCATTGCGATTGAGCAGGTCGTCGAGCCGTATGTACGCCCCAAGGCATTGCAGTACCTGGAAGAAGGCAAGATCGTGGTCTTCGCTGCCGGTACCGGTAATCCCTTCTTTACCACTGATACCGCAGCCGCGTTGCGCGGTTCGGAAATCGGTGCGGAAATCGTCTTGAAGGCAACCAAGGTTGATGGCGTCTACAGTGCCGATCCAAACAAGGATCCAGACGCAACGCGCTATTCAACCATTACCTTCGATGAAGCGATTTCCAAGCACCTGCAGGTGATGGACGCCACTGCATTTGCGCTGTGCCGCGACCAGAAACTGCCGATCAAGGTGTTTTCCATCGTCAAGCCGGGTGCGCTCAAACGCGTGATCATGGGCGAAGACGAAGGCACCCTGGTGCATGTATAAATAAAGTATAAATTCGCTGAAATTCAAAATTCAGCTGTATTGACTTCAGATTGACTCGTAGCAGAAGAGGAGAACAGTAATGACTGTTGCAGATGCAAAAAAAGTTGCCGATCAAAAAATGCAAAAGTCCATCGAGACTTTGCGGGCAGATCTGGCAAAAGTGCGTACTGGCCGTGCCCACACCGGCATACTTGACCATGTGATGGTCGAGTATTACGGCAATCCGACCAATTTGTCGCAGGTTGCCAATGTGACGCTGGTGGATGCGCGCACGATAGGCGTGCAGCCGTTTGAAAAGAAAATGGTTGCCGTGGTTGAAAAGGCGATACGCGATGCCGATCTCGGCCTGAATCCATCGACCCAGGGCGAGATGATACGTGTGCCTACGCCGCCGCTGACGGAAGAGCGTCGCAAGGAAATGGTCAAGCTGGTCAAGAGCGAAGCGGAAGACGCAAAGATTGCGGTCCGCAATATCCGCCGCGATGCGAATGAAACGCTTAAAAAGCTGTTGAAGGACAAAGCCTGCTCGGAAGATGACGAACGCCGTGCGCAGGATGAAGTGCAAAAGCTGACCGACAAGTTTGTGCTGGAAATAGACAAGATGGTCGCCGAAAAAGAAAAAGAAGTGCTGACTGTTTAGTCGGCTGCCACCTCTTTTGTTATCTCCACCATTTCCGGTCGCCTTCCCATGACGTCGTCGAGTTCAACCCAGGTCGTGCCGGATGTGGCGCTGGTGCCGCGCCATGTTGCCATCATCATGGATGGCAATGGTCGCTGGGCGACCAAGCGCTTCATGCCGCGCGTGGCCGGCCATGTCAAAGGGGTGGAGGCCGTGCGAGGCATCGTCGAAGCCTGCGCCAAGCAGGGCGTCGAATATGTGACCTTCTTTGCCTTCAGTTCGGAAAACTGGCGTCGTCCGCAAGATGAAGTATCGCTGCTGATGCGCCTGTTCATGACGGCGCTGGAACGCGAAGTCGCCAAGATGCACGCCAATGGCATACGCCTGAAAATCGTCGGCGATCTCAGCCGTTTTGACGACAAATTGCAAAACATGATAGCCAGCGCCGAGCGCAAGACGGCAGCCAATACGCGCCTGACCGTCACGATATGTGCAAACTATGGTGGCCGCTGGGACATCATGCAGGCAGTCAATAAAATGGTGGCGAGCGATCCGGGTGTGAGCGATTTCAGCGAAGAGCAGCTGGCGCCGCATTTGTCGCTGGCCTATGCACCGGAACCTGATCTTTTCATACGCACCGGCGGGGAAGAGCGTATTTCCAATTTCCTGCTGTGGCAACTGGCTTATACCGAGCTGTATTTCACTGATACCTACTGGCCCGATTTTGACGCGGCTGCACTGGGGCTCGCCATTTCTTCCTATCAACAGCGTGAACGACGCTTTGGCCGTACCAGTGCCCAACTGAACGAGCAAGTGCCGGAGGCCAAATGCTGAAAACGCGCGTCATCACTGCCGTGATCCTGCTGGCAGTGTTGCTGCTGGCGATTGCTTCCGGTTCCTTTGCCGTGTTCGCCATATTGACGGCCATCTTCTTTGCCGCTGCTGCGTGGGAATGCCTGCGCCTGTTCGGCAATAAATTTCCAGTCGTGGGTGCGGTAGTCTGGACCATTGCATTTGCCTTTCTGGTCGTGACGGCCAGCTTCAAGCAAAGCGTGCTTTTGTATGGCGTCTGTGTCGCCATCTGGGCCTTGCGCATGGTGCCGTCGCTGGCATTCGGCCTACCGCCGCTGGATGGCATACGCAATCGCTTGCTGACCGGCATTTACGGGATAGCCATCCTCGGCGCTTTTGTCTCGATACTCAGTTTGTATAACCGTTCGGCCTTGTACATGTTTTCCGTCATGTCCATCGTCTGGATAGCCGACATCGGCGCCTATTTCAGCGGCAAGGCTTTTGGCAAGCGCAAGCTGGCGCCATCGATTTCTCCGGGTAAATCCTGGGAGGGTGCGATCGGCGGCGGCATACTGGTGCTGCTGGCCTGTGCCGCGACGCTGACTGTGCCGGCGCTCAACGACACCTTTGCAGTGCAGCTTTATCTCAAATGGGGCTGGCCGGGTTTTCTGCTCATATTGATCTTGATGGTTGCCGCCAGCATAGTCGGCGATCTGTTTGAATCCCAACTCAAGCGGCGTGCCGGCATGAAGGACAGCAGCAATCTCTTGCCTGGCCATGGCGGCGTGCTCGACCGGCTGGATGCTTTGATACCGACGCTGCCGCTGGCGGTGCTGGTTGCTTACTGGATGTAAGGCGCAAATGCAGCAAAAAATGCAGCAGATAACCATACTGGGTTCTACCGGTTCCATAGGCGTATCGACACTGGACGTTATTGCGCGCCATCCTGACCGTTATCGCGTACATGCGCTGACGGCGCAAAATCGTGTGGCGGAACTGGCCGCGCAGTGCGCACAATTCCTGCCGGATATTGCCGTCGTTGGCACGGCCGAATCTGCGCAAAAACTCCAGTTGATACTGCGCCAGCAAGGACTGCAAACGCAGGTCGAATATGGCGAAGCCGCATTATGTGCGGTAGCCAGCGCAGCGCAATGTGATTGCGTGATGGCGGCAATCGTCGGTGCCGCCGGTCTGGCACCCACATTGGCAGCAGCGCGCGCCGGCAAGAAGGTATTGTTGGCAAACAAGGAAGCGCTGGTCATGTCGGGCCCCTTGCTGATGGATGCAGTGGCAGCCAGCGGCGCCACGCTGATGCCTATCGACAGCGAACACAATGCAATTTTCCAGTGCATGCCGCACGCCTATCAGCGCTCGCCGTCGCAACACGGGATAGAAAAAATCCTGTTGACGGCTTCTGGCGGACCCTTTCTCAAGCGTGCCGTAGCGACGCTCGATAGCGTGACGTGCGAAGAGGCCATTGCACATCCGAAGTGGGTCATGGGCCGCAAGATTTCTGTCGACTCGGCGACGATGATGAACAAGGGCCTGGAAGTGATCGAGGCGCACTGGCTGTTCGGTGTGCCGGCGAGCCAGATCGAAGTAGTGATCCATCCGCAAAGCGTGGTCCATTCGATGGTGTCCTATGTCGATGGTTCGGTGCTGGCGCAGCTGGGCAACCCCGATATGCGTACGCCGATTGCGCATGCCTTGGCTTATCCGGAACGCATCAGTTCCGGCGTCGCCCCTATCGATCTGATCCAGATTGCGCAGCTGACTTTCGAGCGCCCCGACCTGCAGCGATTTCCATGCCTGAAACTGGCGTATGATGCATTGCAGGCAGGCGGTTCTGCTCCAGCCATCATGAATGCAGCCAATGAAATCGCAGTCCAGGCATTTCTCGACAGGCGCATCGGTTTCCGTGTCATCGATCAATTGATTGCACGCGTGATGGATGGATTGCCTTCGGGCCCTGTAACAGATATTGAGTCAGTTTTTGAGCAAGATCGCTGCGCGCGTGACGCAGCCAAATCCTATATATAAAAATGCACTTACTTCAAACCATACTTGCTTTTGCCGTCGTCCTTGGCGTGCTGATCATCGTGCATGAGCTGGGCCATTATTGGGTGGCGCGCTGGTGCGGTGTCAAAGTCCTGCGTTTTTCGATCGGCATGGGCAAAGTCGTTTATTCGCGCCGCTTCGGGCCGGATCAGACTGAATGGGCGATCTCGGTCTTGCCGCTGGGCGGTTACGTGAAGATGCTGGATGCGCGTGAAGGCGATATGCAGCAGGTGTCGCCCGCGGATTTGAAGCGCGAATTTACGCGCCAATCCGTATGGCGCCGCATTGCGATCGTGGCAGCTGGTCCGCTCGCCAATTTCCTGCTGGCGATACTCTTGTTTGCAGCCTTGTACAGTTACGGCATTCCAGAGCCGGCACCGAAGCTACGGGCGCCAGCTGAGCAATCGGTGGCTTATCAAGCCGGTTTGCGTGGCGGCGAATTGGTGACCTCCGTCAACGGAGAGCCGATACAGATATGGAATGACATGCGCTGGCAGCTGGTGCAATCGGTGGTCAACAGAAAGCCGGCAGTGCTGGAGGTCGAGCGTCCGGCTGCTAACTCCTACACGGCGAAAATAATCCGCACCGTGAGCATTCCGGTCGACAGTATTTCCACCGAAGAGCTGGAGACGGATTTCCTCGCCAAGCTCGGCATCGATCTGGCACGTCCGCGCGCGGTACTGGGCCAGGTTGCGCCTGACGGCGCTGCGATGCGTGCCGGATTAAAGTCGGGCGATCTGGTGACTGCGGTCAATGGCAAGCCTGTGCCCGATGGCCTGGCGTTTGTGGAATTGGTGCGCGCCTCACCGGGCAAAGTCCTGAAAGTTGATCTTTTGCGTGGCGATCAAGCCTTGAATATCGCTGTCACACCGGATGAGGTCAGCAAGGATGGACAGGTGTTCGGCCGCATCAAGGTTGAAGTGCCGATGATGCCG
>NZ_JAUSME010000237.1 GCF_030645555.1 Herminiimonas sp. | reverse complement strand
AGCCCGACGACTGTCATCCAGGTGTACAGGTTGCCGTTGTACGTTGCGCCGTCCAGAACCAGCGACATCGTGTGCAGCGACAGGATGAATGCGATCAGCACGCCAAGTATCGTCACGGTATGCGACGTCTTGCGACCGATGATATTGCCGAAAAATTTGGTACCAAACAGACCTGCAATCATCGAGCCGGCAAGTGGTGCCAGCGGTACGATCAGCAAGAGGTTAGGGTTAAGTTGCCCCGCCATGATGAACCTTATCTTTATTCGTTATTGTTCGGAATTAGCCTTTGAGGCTGTCTAGGTCTTCGACATTGATGGTATCCAGGGTACGGAACATGGACACCAGTATGGCAAGACCGATTGCAGCTTCAGCAGCAGCTACCGTCAAGATGAAGAAAACAAAAATCTGGCCGGCTGCGTCACCCAGGAAATAGGAAAACGCGACGAAATTCATATTCACAGCCAACAGCATCAATTCGATTGCCATCAGCAATATGATGATGTTTTTACGGTTCAGAAAAATACCGACTATCGAGATCGCGAACAGGATCGCGCCGAGTATCAGGTAATGTACGAGCGATAACTCCACAACACTCCCCTTATTTTTGTTCTGCTGCAGGAGCAGCTGGTGATTGATCGCCGTTGGCGCGCGTGGATTCCGCTTTCATCTTCACGATGCGCAGACGATCCGAAGCCTTGACCCTGACGGCATCGCCAGGCGAGAAATACTTGCTGTCCTTGCGCTTGCGCATCGTCAATGCCACTGCCGCCACCATCGCCAGCAGCAACAGCAATGCAGCGAGCTCGAACGCATACAGATACTGCGTGTAGATCAGCTTGCCCAGTTCTTTCGTGTTGCCGATCATCGCGGCCGCTTCCGGCACTTGCGTATGTGATTTCCAGAAGCCGCGGAACAGGACGGCCGCCATTTCCAGCACGATCACCACGCCTATAGACGCTGCCAGTGGCAGGTAACCCCAGAAACCTTCGCGCACATTGCTGAGCTTGATGTCGACCATCATCACGACAAACAGGAACAGCACCATCACCGCGCCGACATACACCAGCACCAGTACGATGGAAAGGAACTCGGCCTTGAGCAACATCCACAATGCAGACGCCGTACAAAACGACAGCACCAGGAACAATGCAGCATGAACCGGATTGGAATCGGTGATCACACGTATGGCAGCGAATACCAGTATCGCTGAGAACACGTAAAACAAGACTGTTGTAAATTCCATAATCAACCAAGAAGTCAGCGTAATGCTGCCAATATTATTAAATCAACGATAGGCCGCGTCTGCGGTGCGTGCAGCTGCAATCTCAGGTTCGTAACGGTCGCCTACGGCCAGCAACATTTCCTTCGTGTAGTACAAGTCGCCGCGTTTCTCGCCGTGATATTCGAAAATATGCGTTTCAACAATCGAATCGACCGGGCAGGATTCTTCGCAAAAGCCGCAGAATATGCATTTGGTCAGATCGATGTCGTAACGTGTGGTGCGGCGCGAGCCATCATCACGCTGTTCGGATTCGATCGTGATCGCCATCGCCGGGCACACTGCTTCACACAGTTTGCAGGCGATGCAACGCTCTTCACCATTCGGGTAACGACGCAATGCATGCAGACCGCGGAAACGCGGCGACTGCGGTGTTTTTTCTTCCGGGAACTGCACGGTAATTTTGCGCGAGAACATGTAGCGCCCGGTCAGGGCCATGCCCTTGAGCAGCTCACGCAACATCAAACTACCGAAAAAATCCTTAATTGCTTCCATCTTGGCTTCCCTCTTTGCTCAGCCTTGCTGCATTAATTCCAGATATTCCACGAGGTTTTCATCCAGATCGCGACGATCAACAGATAAACCAAAGTCAAGGGAATGAACACTTTCCAGCCCAGACGCATGATTTGATCGTAGCGATAGCGTGGGAACGATGCACGGAACCAGATAAACAAGGTCACGACAAACAGTGTCTTCATGCCCAGCCAGATCCAGCCTGGTATCCAGGTGAACGGTGCCATATCGATCGGTGACGACCAGCCGCCCAGGAACATCAGGGTTGCCATCATCGAAATCAAAATCATGTTCGCGTATTCAGCCAGGAAGAACATCGCGAACGACATGCCCGAGTACTCAACCATGTGACCGGCCACGATCTCGGATTCGCCCTCGACCACGTCAAACGGATGGCGGTTCAATTCAGCCGTACCCGAAATGATGTAGATGACGAACATAGGCAGCAGCGGCAACCAGTTCCATGACAGGAAGGTCAGGCCCATGGAAGCACCACGGCCGGTAGTCTGTTGCGTGACAATTTCAGACAGGTTCATGCTGCCCGACACCATCAGCACGATCACCAGCACGAAGCCCATCGCGATTTCATATGAAATCATTTGTGCCGAAGCGCGCATCGCACCGAGGAAGGCATACTTGGAGTTCGATGCCCAGCCGGCCACGATCACGCCATACACTTCCAGCGAAGTAATCGCCATCACGAACAGCAAACCTGCATTGACGTTGGCCAGGGCTGCTTCCGGTCCGAATGGAATCACGGCCCATGCAGCCAGCGCCGGCATGATGGTCATGATAGGTGCGATGACAAACAGGGCTTTGCTCGATTTTGCCGGAACAACGATTTCCTTCAACAGCAATTTCAATGCATCGGCGATAGGCTGCAGCAAACCTGCAGGCCCGACGCGGTTAGGTCCCAGACGCACGTGCATCCAGCCGATGACTTTACGTTCCCACAGTGTGAGATAAGCAACGCAACCCATGACCGGCAAGACAACTGCGACGATTTTTACCAGGTTCCACACCAGCGGCCAGTAATAGCCGAGGTAGGTTTGCCCCAATGCGTGGACGGATGCCAACAAATGATCCATTACGCTTTCTCCACGCTGATAGCACCAAACATCGCGCCCAAGCCTGCGGTCTCTTGACGACCGGCAGCTACGCGCACCACATTTGCTGGCAATGCAGGAGCAATCGCTGCGACCAGCACTGCGCTACCCTCACCTTGCTTGACCTTGACCTTGTCGCCGGCAGCCACACCCAGTTTGGCCGCCAACTCTGACGACAACCATGCTTTAGGCGCAGCAGCATCGCTGGTTTCCTGCAATGCAGGTGCGCGGCGCACGATTGCATCGGTCGAATAGATCGAGACGTCGGCAACGCGTTCCAGTGCAGCCGATGGCGCTGCAACAGCAGCCTGCGGCGTCGCCTTGCCGAAATTATTCAAGCGTGCACCCAGATTCGCGTCCGCCGGTGCCGAAACACCGAGAATTTCATTGCGGATGGCTTCCGACGTTTCATATTCAAAACCTTGCAAGCCGGCCAGATTGCCCAATACGCGCAACACTTTCCATGCCGGGCGGGTATCAGCCAGTGGCTTGACGGTGCCGTTGAAACTTTGCGCCCGTCCTTCGCAGTTGATGAAGGTGCCTGAGGTTTCCGAGAATGGCGCGATAGGCAGCAAGACGTCTGCGAAATCCATCCCATGCTTGAATGGCGACATCACGACGACCATCTCTGCCTGATCCAGCGCACGACGTGCAGCCTGCGGATTGAAGGTATCCAGCTCAGGCTCTGCATTCAGCAGCAAATACGCCTTGCGAGGCTGCGCGAAAATCTGCGCCGCATCTGCACCGTTGGCGCCAGCGATGTAACCGCCGACGCTATTGGCTGCTTCCGTCAGGAAGCCGAATTTGGCTTCAGTGTTTTGTGCTATCCATTGCGCTGCCGCGTGCAATTGCGCTGCCTGCGGATGCTGCAACACTGCATTGCCGAGCAAGACTGCCTTCGGCTCAGCCGACAACAGGCTGCCAGCGATTTGCTTGGCTGCGTCCGATGCTGCGATCTTTTCAAAGCCGGCCGGAGCAGCGATGCCCTTGGCTTGCGCAACTGCTGCCACGACTTCAGACAATGCAGCCAACCAGTCGGATGGCGCCTTGATCATCTTGTTGGCAAGCGGCATCAGCAAGTCGTCGTCGGTCGCATGCAAGATGCTGACGCGCGCGCCCTGCTTGACGGCCTGCCGCAAACGCGCTGCCAGCAATGGATGGTCTTTACGCAGGAAGGAACCGATCACGAATGCCTGCTTCAAGCCGGCGAATTCTGTAATCGACATGCCCAGCCATGGCGTGATCGATGCATCCAGTGCGGAATCGGATTGGCGCAAACGGAAATCCACATTGTTGGAACCCAGGCCGCGCACGAACTTCTGCAGCAAGGCCAGTTCTTCCAGAGTCGAATTCGCTGTCGCTACGGCCGCGATCGCATCGGCGCCGTGCTCATGCTTGATATTGCGCAAGCCGTGCGCGACATATTCAAGCGCAGTTTGCCAATCGGTTTCCTGCCACTTGCCGTCTTGCTTGATCATCGGAGTGGTCAGACGATCATCGCTGTTCAAGCCTTCATAGGCGAAGCGATCCTTGTCTGAAATCCAGCACTCATTGACATCGTCGTTTTCCAGCGGCAGCACGCGCATGACTTTGCCAGCCTTGACTTGCACCGTCAGGTTTGCACCCAGACTGTCATGCGGGCTGACTGATTTGCGACGCGACAATTCCCAAGTACGGGCGCTGTAACGGAAAGGCTTGGAAGTCAGTGCGCCGACCGGGCACAGATCGATCATGTTGCCGGACAATTCGGAATCTACCGTTTTGCCGACGAAGGAAGTGATTTCTGCGTGTTCGCCACGACCCAGCATGCCGAATTCCATCACGCCGGCAATTTCCTGGCCGAAACGGACGCAACGCGTGCAATGTATGCAACGGCTCATTTCTTTCATCGAAATCAGCGGGCCTACATCTTTAGGCACAACAACACGCTTCTCTTCTTCGTAACGCGATGAAGATTCGCCGTAACCGACCGCCAGATCCTGCAATTGGCATTCGCCGCCTTGATCGCAAATCGGGCAATCCAGCGGATGGTTAATCAGCAGGAATTCCATCACGCCTTTTTGCGCCTTGATTGCCTTCTCGCTATGCGAGCGCACGATCATGCCTTGCGAGACTGGCGTCGCGCAGGCTGGCAAGGGCTTCGGTGCTTTCTCGACCTCGACCAGGCACATGCGGCAGTTAGCCGCGATGGACAATTTTTTGTGGTAACAAAAGTGCGGGATGTAGGTGCCAAGTTTATTGGCAGCGTCCATCACCATGCTGCCTGCCTGCACTTCGACTTTTTTACCGTCTATTTCGATTTCAACCATGGCTTTGCTTTTTTGCCTTAGTGTTCTCAGTTACGTAATCAGCGAGCTGAATCAAACGTACGCGGGTACCAAGCAATGCTTATGCTCGATGTGATATTCAAATTCTTCGCGGAAATTCAGGATCATCGCGCGTACCGGCATCGCCGCTGCATCACCCAGTGCGCAGATCGTGCGGCCCTGGATATTGTCAGCAATCGAATTGAGCATATCGAGATCTTCCGCCCGGCCCTGGCCGTTTTCGATACGGTGCACCATGCGATACATCCAGCCGGTACCTTCGCGGCAAGGCGTGCATTGACCGCATGATTCTTCATAATAGAAGTACGACAGACGCAGCAGGGATTTGACCATGCAACGCGTTTCATCCATCACGATGACCGCACCCGAACCCAGCATCGAGCCGGCTTTGGCGATCGAGTCGTAATCCAGATCGGTGTTCATCATGACGTCGCCGCGCACGACAGGCGCCGATGAACCGCCAGGAATAACTGCCTTGATTTTCTTGCCGTCGCGCATGCCGCCGGCCAGATCCATCAAAGTGGCAAATGGCGTTCCGAGTGGAACTTCATAATTGCCCGGACGTGTTACGTCGCCAGAGATCGAGAATATCTTGGTGCCGCCATTGTTAGGCTTGCCCAGTGCTGCATACGCTTCGCCACCCATCTTGAAGATGAATGGAACGGCAGCAAAGGTTTCTGTATTGTTGATCGTGGTCGGTTTGCCGTACAAACCGAAGCTGGCCGGGAAAGGCGGCTTGAAGCGCGGCTGGCCTTTTTTGCCTTCCAGCGATTCCAGCAATGCCGTTTCTTCGCCGCAAATGTAAGCGCCATAACCATGGAACGCATGCAACTGGAAAGTGAAGACGGAACCCATGATGCGGTCGCCGAGGAAACCGGCGGCGCGTGCTTCTTCCAGCGCTTCTTCAAAACGATCGTAATCGGCAAAAATCTCGCCGTGTATATAGTTGTAGCCGACAGTGATACCCATCGCATACGCACCGATCGCCATGCCTTCAATCAAGGCGTGCGGATTGTAGCGAATGATGTCGCGATCTTTAAAAGTACCCGGCTCGCCTTCATCGGTATTACATACGAGGTATTTCTGACCCTCGTAGTTTTTCGGCATGAAGCTCCACTTCAGGCCAGTCGGAAAGCCCGCACCACCGCGACCGCGCAAGGACGAAGCTTTCAGCTCCGCGATCACTTGTTCAGGCGTGATTTTTTCATTCAGGATGCGTTTCAGCGATTCGTAACCACCGCGCTTGACGTAATCCGCCAAATGCCAGTTCTTGCCATCGAGGTCGGCCAGTATCAGTGGTTTGATGTGGCGATTGTGCAGGCTGGTCATTTTTTCAATTCCTCTACCAGCGCATCGATCTTGTCATCCGACATGAAGCTGCACATGCGTTTGTTATTGACGATCATGACAGGCGCATCGCCGCAAGCACCCATGCATTCGCCTTCGACCAGCGTGAACTGATCGTCTGCCGTGGTTTCATGGTAGTCGATGCCCAGCTTGTGTTTCAAATAGTGCGCCGCCTTTTCGCCGCCAGACAATGCGCAAGGCAAATTGGTGCAGACTGAAATCTTGAACTTGCCGACCGGCTTGGTGTCGTACATATTGTAGAAAGTCGCAACTTCCTGCACCGCGATCGCCGGCATGCCCAGATAGTCGGCCACTTCCTGCAAAACCTCAGGCGCGAGCCATCTGGTTTCGTCTTGCGCAATGGCGAGCACCGCCATAACGGCAGACTGTTTCTGGTCTGCTGGAAATTTGGCGATCTCGCGATCGAATTTTTTATACGCTTGCTCTGATAACAGCATGTCTATGCCTCAAATATTGAGCCGCGATTAGCGGTCAATTTCACCAAACACAATATCTTGCGTGCCGATGATGGTTACTGCATCGGCAATCATGTGACCCTTGGCCATTTCATCCAGACCTTGCAGATGCGGGAAGCCTGGCGCCCGAATCTTCATCCGATACGGTTTGTTCGCGCCATCCGAAATCAGATAAACGCCAAACTCACCCTTCGGATGTTCCACCGCAGCATACGCTTCACCAGGTGGAACGTGAAAACCTTCCGTGAACAATTTGAAGTGATGGATCAAATCTTCCATGTTCGACTTCATGCCGACGCGTGACGGTGGCGCAACCTTGTGGTTGTCCGTCATCACAGGACCCGGATTGTTGCGCAGCCATTCAACGCATTGCTTGATGATGCGATTGGACTGGCGCATTTCTTCAACGCGCACCAGGTAACGATCGTAGCAATCGCCATTGGTGCCAACCGGAATATCGAAGTCCAGCAAGTCATAGACTTCATACGGCTGGTTCTTGCGCAAATCCCACTCGATGCCGGAACCGCGCAACATCGCGCCGGTAAAGCCCATGGCTTTCGCACGTTCTGGCGACACCACACCGACGCCGACCAGACGCTGCTTCCAGATACGGTTATCGGTCAACAGCGTTTCGTACTCATCAACGTAAGTCGGGAAACGGTTGGTGAAGTCTTCAATGAAATCGAGCAGGGAACCCTGGCGATTTTCATTGAGCTTGTTGATCGCCTTGGCATTGCGGATGATCGAAGCCTTGTGTTGCGGCATCGTGTCCGGCAAATCGCGGTACACACCACCCGGGCGGTAGTAAGCGGCGTGCAGACGCGCACCGGAAACCGCCTCATAGCAATCCATCAAATCTTCGCGTTCGCGGAATGCATACAGGAACACGCCCATCGCGCCAACGTCGAGCGCATGCGCGCCCAGCCACAACAGGTGATTCAGCAAACGGGTGATTTCATCGAACATCACGCGTATGTATTGCGCGCGCAGCGGCACTTCCAGGCCGAGCAGCTTCTCGATCGACATCACATAGCCGTGCTCATTGCACATCATCGACACATAGTCGAGCCGGTCCATGTACGGTACGGATTGCAGATAGGTTTTTTGTTCAGCCAGCTTTTCAGTCGCGCGATGCAGCAAACCGATGTGTGGATCGGCGCGCTGTATCACTTCGCCATCCAACTCCAGCACCAGACGCAGCACACCGTGCGCAGCCGGATGCTGAGGACCGAAGTTAAGGGTGTAGTTCTTGATCTCTGCCATTATTTCACCCCGTACTGTTCTTCACGGATCACACGCGGCACATTTTCGCGCGGGTCTATCGTGACGGGCTGGTAAATAACCCGTTTTTGCTCTGGATCGTAACGCATTTCAACGTAACCGGAGACAGGGAAATCCTTGCGGAATGGATGACCGATAAAACCGTAATCGGTCAGAATGCGACGCAAATCGTTGTGGCCTTCAAACAGGATGCCGAAGAAGTCAAACGCTTCGCGCTCGTACCAGTTGGCGGTCGGCCAGATATCCATCATCGAGGCCACCACCGGCATTTCATCATCCGGCGCGAATACGCGCACGCGCAAGCGCCAGTTGTGCTCGATCGACAGCAGGTGCGAAACGACCGCAAAGCGCTGGCCTTCCCATGCGCCATCGCCATACGTCGAATAATCAACGCCGCACAAATCTATCAATTCTTCAAAGCGCAAATCGGCGTGATCACGCAATACACGCATCGCGGATGCGTAATCATTCGACTTTACAACTATGGTGATTTCACCCAACGCGACCGTCAGGGTTTGAAGCTGATCGTCCAGCGCGTTGCGCAGGGCGGCTTCGAGGAGTTCAAGTTTGATCGTCATAATTAAGCAGGCAGCCTCTTAGCGAGCGATCGTATTGGTACGACGGATCTTGTTTTGCAATTGCATGATCCCGTACAACAACGCTTCAGCCGTTGGTGGACAACCTGGAACATACACGTCTACGGGAACGATGCGGTCGCAACCGCGCACAACCGAGTAAGAGTAGTGATAATAACCACCACCATTGGCACAGGAACCCATAGAGATCACCCAGCGTGGCTCAGCCATCTGGTCATAGACCTTGCGCAGCGCCGGCGCCATCTTGTTGCATAGCGTGCCGGCCACGATCATCACGTCGGACTGACGCGGCGAAGGACGGAACACCACGCCAAAACGATCCATGTCGTAACGCGAAGCGCCTGCATGCATCATCTCGACTGCGCAGCACGCGAGACCGAATGTCATCGGCCACATCGAGCCGGTGCGGGTCCAGTTAATCAGCTTGTCGGCTGTCGTGGTAACGAAGCCTTCGTTCAATACGCCTTCAATTGCCATGACTTACTCCCAATCCAGCGCGCCTTTTTTCCATTCGAACACCAGACCGATGGTCAGCACTCCAAGGAAAATCATCATTGACCAAAATCCCAGCATCCCTACTTCGCGCATCGCCACCGCCCATGGAACGAGGAACGCAACTTCGAGGTCAAACAGGATGAAAAGAATGGCGACGAGATAGTAGCGCACATCAAACTTCATGCGCGCATCTTCAAATGCCTCGAAGCCACATTCATAAGGGGAAAGTTTTTCTGCGTCCGGCTTGTGCGGACCGAGGATGCGACCCAATACCTGGGGCACGATACCAACACCGATGCCAACCATAATAAAGAGCAGAACGGGGAAGTAGTTTTCGAGGTTCACGATTAGCAGCAGTAAGTTATACGATTAATTAATTCGTAAAAAAATCCGTTTAAATCAGGCGACTATCTGTCGATAAAAAGCCAGCTCAGGCATACCCTTGCTGGCCTTTAAATATTTGGTGCCGACGGCGAGACTCGAACTCGCACAGCTTTCGCCACTACCCCCTCAAGAGAGCGTGTCTACCAATTTCACCACGTCGGCGCAAGACGCACATTTTAACCTGCTTTATGATATTTACTCAATGTGCAATTACATTAGAACAATAACTAAACAGGTTTTTTGCGCATTTATTTCGGGATCTGATTTGATTGACCAGTTCCAGTCGGCGCTGCAGGTTTGGCAGGTGCAGTTGCGGGTGCGTTTCCTGGTGTGACCGATGCTGCCGGCGTTGTTGCTTCAGCGCCTGGAACTGCCGATACCGGCAGATTTTCCATCACACCGGCATTGGTCGTTGCCGGCTTGTTGCTGACGAATGCCAGACCCAAAGTCGCAGCAAAGAAAATGGCGGCGGCAATGCCGGTAAATTTCGACAGGAAGTTCGATGATCCGGTTGCGCCGAACAAACTGCCGGACGCACCCGAACCGAAGGACGCGCCCATGTCGGCGCCTTTACCATGTTGCAGCAATACGAGGCCGATGATCGTCAATGCCGACAGCACTTGAATAACGACGATGATGGTGAGCAAACTATTCATTTAAATTTCCAGTCTTAGATAATTCGTAATAAAGCCTGCGGCTTATGCCGCGTGGATAATCGCTAGAAAATCCGCTGCTTTCAATGCTGCCCCGCCTATCAAGCCGCCATCTATATCCGGCATGGCAAGTAATTCGCGGGCATTTTCCGGCTTCATGCTGCCGCCGTACAAAATCCTGACTTCCTGTGCTGCCGTGGCGCTCCTTGCATGCAGACGCTGGCGCAATACTGCGTGTACTTGCTGCGCCATTTCCGGCGTAGCGGTCTTGCCCGTCCCTATCGCCCAAACCGGCTCGTAGGCGACGACGATCTTCGTCAGCTCGTTTTCTGCAATCAGGGACAACACTGCATCGATCTGCCGGCTGACAATTGCATCCGTCTGCCCTGCTTCGCGCTGCGCCAGGGTCTCACCTACACAGACGATGGGAACCAGTCCTGCATGCAATGCACGCAATGCCTTTTGTGCGACCAGCTCATCCGTCTCGCCGAAGTATCCACGGCGCTCAGAATGACCGACGATCACATAGCGGCAAGCGAATTCCAGCAACATGGCGGCCGATACTTCACCCGTGTAGGCGCCGGCATCATGGCTGGATACATCCTGCGCACCCAGTGCAATTGCGCTGTCGGCTAGCAAGGCCTGACACTGTGAAAGATAAGGTGCGGGTACGCATACCGCCGCATCACATCCAGCATTGCCAAACCCGGCGTTAATCTGTGTCAGCAACAGGGCGTTGGCAGCAATACTGCCATTCATTTTCCAGTTGCCTGCGACGAGTTTGCGGCGCATATGTAACCCATGATTCTAATAACCGGCTATTGTAGCTTGTTGCAGCGAGGACGGTCAAACGCAAGAACGTATTCCACTATGAAAAACCGCCCACGGCTTGCGCAGTGGGCGGTTTTTTATTCCAGCATCAAAACAGGAGTGAATTACTCTTGTGGCGCTGCCTCAGGATTTTCATCGGCAACGGCAGCTTTCATCGACAGCTTCAAGCGGCCACGGTCATCTGTTTCCAGAACTTTAACGCGTACTTGCTGACCTTCTTTCAGGTAATCAGCAACTGCATTGACACGCTCATTGGCGATCTGGCTGATGTGCAACAAGCCATCCTTGCCTGGCATGACTTGAACAATCGCGCCGAAATCCAGCAGTTTCAGGACGGTGCCTTCGTAGACCTTGCCAACTTCAACTGAAGCGGTCAGTTCTTCGATACGACGCTTGGCTTCCTGGCCTGCAGCTGCATCGACGGAAGCGATGGTGACTACACCTTCATCGCTGATGTCGATTTGCGTGCCGGTTTCTTCGGTCAATGCGCGTATGACTGCGCCGCCCTTGCCGATCACGTCACGGATTTTTTCCGGATTGATCTTGACCGTGATCAGGCGTGGCGCGAAGTCGGACAATTCGCCCGTGGTGCCGCTAGGCACTGCTTTTTCCATTTCGCCGAGGATATGGATACGGCCTTCTTTGGCTTGCGCCAAAGCGACTTGCATGATTTCCTTGGTGATACCCTGGATTTTGAGCTCCATTTGCAAAGCGGTAATACCGTTTGCAGTACCAGCCACTTTAAAGTCCATGTCGCCGAGGTGATCTTCGTCGCCGAGGATGTCGCTCAAGACTGCAAACTTACCGCCATCCTTGATCAAGCCCATTGCGATACCAGCCACGTGCGCTTGCATAGGAACGCCAGCATCGATCAAGGCCAGGCAGCCGCCGCAGACCGAAGCCATCGACGATGAACCGTTGGATTCGGTAATTTCCGAAACCAGACGTACCGAGTAGCTGAAGTCTTCCGGTGCAGGCAAGGCAGCGATCAGTGCACGCTTGGCCAAACGACCGTGGCCGATTTCACGACGCTTAGGTGTGCCGACACGACCGGTTTCGCCGGTGGCGAACGGAGGCATGTTGTAATGCAACATGAAACGATCCGAGTATTCGCCCATCAAGGCATCGATCTTTTGTTCGTCGCGTGCTGTACCGAGAGTTGCGATCACCAATGCCTGGGTTTCGCCGCGGGTAAACAAGGCCGAACCGTGGGTACGCGGCAAGACGCCGGTACGGATCGAGATAGGACGCACGGTACGTGTGTCGCGACCGTCGATACGTGGCTCGCCATCAAGGATTTGCGAACGGACGATTTTTGCTTCCAGATCGAACAGGATGTTGCTGACTTCTGACGAGTCCGGTGCAACGCTGCCGACGGCAACAGCTTCGGCTGCCAGATCCGCATTGACTTCTGCAAACGCATCCTTCAACTTGGCAGTACGTGCCTGCTTGTCTTTGGTTTGATATGCAGCGCGCAGCTTGGCTTCAGCAAAATGTCCGACGCGAGCGATCAGCGCCTCGTTTTTAGCTGGAGGAGCCCATTGCACTTCAGGCTTGCCACCGTCGCGTACCAGATCATGGATCGCATTGATGACTGCCTTCATTTGATCGTGACCGAACACAACCGCGCCGAGCATGACTTCTTCGGACAATTGCTTGGCTTCTGATTCAACCATCAATACAGCGATTTCGGTACCGGCAACGACCAGATCCAGATCCGAGGTAGCCAATTGCGAGGTGGTTGGGTTCAGTACATATTGACCATCGATATAGCCCACACGTGCTGCGCCGACCGGGCCTGCAAATGGAATGCCGGCAACCGACAAGGCAGCCGATGCACCTATCATGGCAGCGATGTCTGGATCAATCTCAGGATTGACCGACAACACGTGAATGATGATCTGCACTTCATTCAGATAACCTTCCGGGAACAGCGGACGAATCGGGCGATCGATCAGGCGCGATGTCAGTGTTTCTTTTTCGGAAGGACGGCCTTCGCGTTTGAAGAAGCCGCCTGG
>NZ_JAUSME010000148.1 GCF_030645555.1 Herminiimonas sp. | reverse complement strand
CGCGCATCTCGACCAATGTCTCGGTCTTTGCGATAGAACCGGAATCGAATCCGGTGCAGCAATTCCTCGATTCGCTATTGAAGTACCAGGACTTGCCGGAAGACACGCTGGTGCTGCCCTCGCACGGCAAACCCTTCCGCGGCTTACATACGCGCATAGCGCAATTGTTCGATCATCATGCAGCGCGCTTGCAGGAAGTGCTGGATGCCTGCGTGACGCCGCAATCAGCAGCCGACATCGTGCCGATCATGTTTGTACGCAAGCTGGATGCGCATCAGTTGAGTTTTGCGCTGGGGGAGGCGCTGGCGCATTTGCACAAGCTTTGGCGAGATGGATTATTGAAGCGTGTGGCTTGTACTGACGGGGTAATCAGATTCACTCGCCCTATTTAGTTTTTCTACAAATCAGTCTTCTTGCCAACCTATAAGGCCACGAATCCCAATTACTGCTTTGATTGGAGGCTCTTCTCCGATAGCAAGCTTTTTCCACTCACGTTGAATCTCAGAAGGCTCTATAACTCCAACAGAAAATGAGTTCGTTATCGTTAACCCAGTATGCTCATCCAAAAATCCACTTACTCGATCGATCAAAAGTTGTCCGAAATATCGCTCTTCAGTCACCTGCAGATTGACCGTAATTTGAACAGGTGCTAGACCCCCATGACCATTGTCAATTTGCACTTCAACATCTTGAAATATAACTAAATTTTCATATGCACCAGCTTCTGTGGGGAACTCTCCCGCGTTCCACTTCATCATCGCGAGATCAAGTGGCCGTCCTAAAAAGCTACCATCCGAAGACCTAACTTCCAAAACAGCAGTACATTCGCTAATAGTAAGCGGTCCAGGGTAAGAACAACTAAGTGTGAAACTCATACCTCCGCTTACATATTCTAATATTTCAGGGATAGTCGGCTTAACACGCCACTTATGATCGTCAGTATCTACAGGTCTGTACAACTCCATCTGCAGTTTTTTTGCTCTCTTTTTTGCTGTAGGTGTGAATCCTGCGGGACATACAAGGACGCCCTTGTTTGCTCCAATATCCTGCACCATCCCTGCAAACTCTTCGACTCCCTTTACATCGATAGGAGATTTATAGTCTTTGCAATCGATAGCGATCGTCATGGTGTACTGCCCAATTCGCTGCGTTACAAGCACATCTATTTGTCGCTCAATTTCTGATTCTCTGCCCATAACTTTAATGTTATGTTGAACCGTGGCTTCCGGTGCCAGTGTGCGCTGTATCTTTGCAACTAGATGCTCAAGATCGCGCCAATCAGTATTTGCCATAACCCTTCCTCCTATTATTAGCCCTTGTCACATAACCACGGCTTATAGATCTACTGATGAAGTTTTGCGAGTTTTGCGCGGCGCATTCGCAAACAACAAATCGTAAAGCCAGTTAGGCAAGATCCTCAGCAGCTTAGCCACCACCCCCATCTGCCAAGGTATCACCCGATAACTGCAACCCGCCTCTATCGTCGCTGCCGCCTGCGCCGCGAACTTCTCCACCGGCATCAAGAACGGCATTGCATAGTCATTGACCTGCGTCATCGGCGTATCGATATAGCCGGGCGCGATCGTGACGACCTTGATGCCATCCTTCTTCAATTCCAGCCGCAGCGATTCGCAATAGCTGATGACGGCGGCTTTGGATGCGCTGTAGGCGCCTGCGCCCGGCAAGCCGCGTATGCCGGCGACGCTGCCTATACCGACCAGCCGTCCGCCTGTTTGTCCGGCTGCGGCTTGCGCCTGCAGCGTGGCGATGAGGGGGGCGAAGGTGGCGACGGTGGCGCTTACATTAGTGGCGAACACGCGCTCGAATACATCCAGGTCTTCTGCACATTCGGTCAGCGTGCCGCGCGAGATGCCGGCGGCGGCGATGACGATATCCACCCCTTGCGCCGCAGCGAAGAAGTCGGCCGCGGCGGCGGCGAGCGCTGCGCTGTCGGTAACATCAAGCACATAGATGCGGTGGCGTTGCGGATAGGGCAGGTCGGCCACCAGCAGCTGCAGCACTTCGCCGCGCCGTGCGACCAGGCCCAGCATCGCGCCCTGTGCGGCGTAGTGGCGCGCCAGCGCTGCGCCCAGGCCGCTGGATGCGCCGGTGATGAAGATACGTTTCATATCAGCTTGCATGCAGACTCCAAATAAAAAGTCCGCCCTCTTGCGAGTCGCGGACTTTTTTGTTTTGCTGAAAATTTCAGCAGTTGTATTGATCGATTACTTGGCTGACTTGGCGACCAGATGATCCATCACTTGCAGCGTGGCTTCATGCAGGATGGCTTCCGGACGGTTGCCCAGCGATGCGCCTATGATCGATGGCGAGGTGACGTAACGGCCGTCGATCGCGATCATAGGTACGCCATCCACCTTGTAGGCAGCCTGCAATTGCGTGGCGCGCTGCACCTTGGTTTGCACGCCGAAGGAATTGTAGGTGTCGGCAAATTTCTTGGCATCCACGCCATGCAGGGCCATGAAGTCGGCGATCTTCTTGTCGGTATCGAGCAGCTTGCGTTCCACATGGATAGAGCGGAATACCTTGGCGTGCAGCGCATCGACCAGGCCCAGCGCTTCCAGCGTGTAATACAGCTTCTGTTGCGGGATGAAGGAATCGCGGAAGGCGACCGGCACGCGCTTGAAGGCGATCTTGCCGGCGTTCTTTTTCACCCAGGCTTCCAGCGATGGATCGAGCGCATTGCAATGCGGGCAGTCGTACCAAAAGAATTCGGTGACTTCGACTTTCTTGCCGCTGTCGGTAGGCTGCGCTTTTTCCAGCGTGCGGTAATCGGTGCCGCTAACAGGGCTGGCAGGCGATGCGCCGGCGGTTGCTGCCATCAGGCTCAAGCTTGCTACGACCAACAGGTGTTGAAAAAAACGCATGTTATCCCTCTCTTTATTTGCCGATGCGCACAACTGCAACATCGATACCATTGTCAGACAGCTTGGTTCGTACTCGGTTCATTGTTTCGAGCTGGCCGAAAGGACCTACGCGCACGCGGTGCAGGGTGCCGGTTTCTGCCTGGCGCTCGGACACCGTGGCTTCGAAGCCCATCAAGGCCAGCTTGGCTTTCATCGTTTCTGCATCGGCGGTTTCGCGGAAGGCGCCGGCCTGCAGATAGTAAATCCATTTTTCATCGGCGCTTTCCGCCTTCGCGGCTTCCGCCTTGATGGCTTCAGCTTTTTCCTTGGCTAGCGTGGCCTTGTCGACTACCGGCGCCTTGGCAGCATCCTGGGGTGTGACTGGCGCCGGCGCGGGAACAGCGTCTTTTGCCGCCGCTTTTTTGCCATACAGCGGCTTGTTCGGATCAGTCAGGTCACCATTGGCCGGCGCTACCGCTTTTTCCTGCGCACCCTTGTTGGTGAATGGCAGCGGGGTTTTGTAAATTACCACCGCTACACCGACTGCGATGCCGAGGCCGAGGATCAGGCCGACGATCAAACCGAGTAAGGTGCCGCCTGCCTGCTTTTTACTGTTCTTGTGCATAAGTTTCCTGTTACATCCGGGCCGGTGCCGATACGCCGATCAAGGCCAGACCATTGCGCAATACCTGCCGAGTTGCGTGCATCAGTGCGAGACGCGCCATCTTGACCGCAACATCGTCCACCAACACCCGCTCTGCATTGTAGTAGCTATGCAGTTCGCCTGCTAAGTCGCG
>NZ_JAUSME010000236.1 GCF_030645555.1 Herminiimonas sp. | reverse complement strand
TTGCGGTGCGGTGCCGGTCCCGGAAAAAGATTTGCCGGTCGTGCTGCCGGAAGACTGTGTGCCGGACGGCAGCGGCAATCCGCTCAACAAGCACGAAGCCTTCCTCAAATGCGATTGCCCGAAATGCGGCAAGCCGGCGCGTCGCGAAACCGACACGATGGATACCTTCGTCGATTCATCCTGGTATTACATGCGCTATACCTCGCCGCAAGGCGCGCCAGGCAGCGTCGACAGGATGGTCGACGAGCGCAATGATTACTGGATGCCGATGGACCAGTACATCGGCGGCATCGAGCACGCAGTGCTGCATCTGCTGTACGCCCGCTTCTGGACCAAGGTCATGCGCGATTTCGGCCTGATCAAGTTCGACGAACCGTTCACCAATCTGCTCACGCAAGGCATGGTGCTCAACGAAACGTATTTCCGCGAAGAGGCAAACGGCAAGAAGACCTGGTACAACCCGGCCGACGTGCAACTGGAACTCGATGAAAAAGGTAGACCGGTTTCCGCCACCCTGATCAGCGACCGCCAGCCGGTCGCCATCGGCGGCACGGAAAAAATGTCGAAGTCGAAAAACAATGGCATCGATCCGCAAGCGCAAATCGACCAGTACGGCGCCGATACTGCGCGCCTGTTTACGATGTTCGCTTCGCCGCCGGAACAGACGCTGGAATGGTCAGGCACCGGCGTTGAAGGCGCGAACCGTTTCCTGCGCCGCGTATGGGCTTATTCGTACAACCAGACCGGGCGTATTGCCGCTGCCGCTGCATTCGACTTTACCAAACTGCCGGAGACGCATAAAGCCTTGCGCCGCGAATTGCACAAGATCCTGCAGCAGGCCGACAACGATTACAAACGCATCCAGTACAACACCGTCGTTTCCGCCAGCATGAAGATGCTCAATACGCTGGAAGGCGCCAAGCTGGACGAGTCGGCGGCATCGAATGCGGTCATCAGCGAAGGGCTGTCGATCTTCCTGCGCATCCTGAACCCGGTTGCACCGCACATCACGCATGCGCTGTGGCAGGAACTAGGCTTTGCGAAAATGCATGGCGATATACTCGATGCGCCATGGCCGCAAGTCGATGCATCGGCACTGGAGCAGGCGGAGATTGAAATGATGATCCAGGTCAATGGCAAACTGCGCGGCAGCATCGTCGTCGCCAGGGATGCCGACAAGGCCACGATAGAGGCGGCGGCGCTGGCCAATGAAGCAGTGCAGAAATTCATCGAAGGCACGCCGAAGAAAATCATCGTGGTGCCCGGCAAGCTGGTCAATATCGTTGCCTGATTTTAAGCAATGAATTTGCAGCATTTGTTTTTGCGTATTCGTTTTTTTAAGTATTCGTTTCTTAAGTATTCTTTGATGCAGGATTATCCATGCTAAAAAATCGCCGTCTGCTTTGTATCGCTCTGGCTTCTACCGTCATGCTGTCTGCATGCGGTTTTAAATTGCGCAGTTCGATACTCGGCAATAACCTGCCGTTCAAGTCGATTTATCTCGCGGTGCCTGAAGCATCGACGCTGGGCAACGAGTTGCGGCGCTATATACGCGGCAGCGGCGAGCTGGAGATCAAGACCGTGCAGGCAGAAGCCGAAGCGACGCTGGATTTCCTGACCGAAGTGCGGGAAAAAGTCATCCTCTCGCTCAACAGCCAGGGCCGCGTGCGCGAATACGTGCTGTATTACCGCGTCACCATCCGTGTACGCGACAGCAAGAATGTGGAACTGCTGCCGCCGACGCTCATCACCCTGAAGCGCGATATCAGTTACAACGAATCGCAGGTACTGGCCAAGGAATCAGAAGAAGCGATGTTGTATCGCGACATGCAATCGGATCTGGTACAGCAGATTTTGCGCCGCATCGCTGCCATCAAGCCGGTGGCTGTTGCAAAAGTAGAATAATGCAGCTGCGCATAGATGCTCTCGCCACGCATTTGAGCAAGCCGCTCGCCGGCTTGTATGTGATCACGAGCGATGAACATCTACTGGCGCTGGAAGCGGCCGACAAGATACGCAAGACTGCACGCGCGCAGGGTTACTCCGAGCGCGAAGTGCTGGTAGTCGATCGCAGCTTCAAGTGGGGCGAACTGCTGGCAGCGAATCAATCGCAATCGCTGTTCGGCGACAAGAAACTGATCGAGTTGCGCATCCCGACCGGCAAGCCGGGCAAGGATGGCGGCAAGGCCCTGCAGGATTATGCCGCTTCATTAAGCCCGGACAATGTCACGCTGATCACCCTGCCCAAGCTCGACTGGGCCACGCAAAAAGCAGCATGGGTAGCCAGCCTGCAGCAAGCCAGCGTATATATCGACATCCCGCTGGTCGAACGCGCGCAACTGCCGGCATGGCTGGGCGTGCGGCTGGCAGCGCAGCATCAAAGCGCCGATCGCGCCTGCCTGGACTTCATCGCCGATCGCGTGGAAGGCAATCTGCTGGCGGCGCATCAAGAGATACAGAAACTGGCCCTGCTTTATCCTGAAGGCGTGCTGAGTTTCGAACAGATACACGATGCAGTGCTGAATGTCGCCCGCTACGATGTATTCAAGCTCAATGAAGCGATGCTGAGCGGCGATACACCACGCCTGGTGCGCATGCTGGAAGGCTTGAAAGGCGAAGGCGAAGCATTGCCGCTGGTGTTGTGGGCGGTTGCCGAAGAAATTCGTACCCTGCTGAAGCTGAAATCCGGCGTCGCACAAGGCCGACCCTTGAGCCAGTTAACGAAAGAACACCGCATCTGGGGACCGCGCGAACGGCTGATAGAACCAGCCTTGCGCCGGCTCAAGCTGGCGACGCTGGAAGGCGCGCTGCAGGAAGCGGCACAAATCGATAAGATGGTGAAGGGCTTGCGGGCGAAAAAATTTTCCGGCGACGCATGGGATGCGATGCTGCAGCTGGGCCTGAAAATCGCCCGCGGCTGAAAATCTATACCAAAGCGCGCTCACGGCATCCTGCAGTATGCATGGCCGACAGTTTCAGGCTTTATCAATTGATTAATCGACAGACCAACCATTCCTACGCAAAATGGATATCCAGCAATACATGAAAGAAGTCGGTCAGCGCGCACGCAAGGCATCGCGCGCCATGGCCAAGGCTGACACGGCCACCAAGAACCAGGCATTGTCACTGATCGCGGCTGCGATCCGGCGCGATGCGGATGCACTGCGCGCCGCCAATCAGCTGGATCTGGACGCCGCACGCGCCAGCGGCCTGGCGCCCGCGCTGCTCGATCGCCTGACCTTGTCCGACAAGGCCATCACCACCATGGCTGAAGGCCTGGAGCAGATCGTCGCCCTGGCCGACCCTATCGGCGAAATCTCGAACATGAAGTATCGCCCGTCCGGCATACAGGTAGGCCAGATGCGCGTACCGCTCGGCGTAATCGGCATCATTTACGAAGCACGTCCCAACGTCACCATCGATGCAGCAGGCTTGTGCATCAAGAGCGGCAATGCCACGATATTGCGCGGTGGCTCGGAAGCCATCCATTGCAACCAGGCGCTGGCCAAGCTGGTCCATGAAGGTCTGGCCGCTGCCGGCCTGCCCGCCGATGCCGTGCAAGTCGTCGCCACCACCGATCGCGCCGCCGTCGGCGAAATGATCACGATGCCGCAATACATAGACGTCATCGTGCCGCGCGGCGGCAAGGGTTTGATCGAGCGCCTGATGAAGGAATCGAAGGTGCCGATGATCAAGCATCTGGACGGCATCTGCCACGTCTATATCGACGACAAGGCCGATCTGACCAAGGCGCTGGATATTGCATTCAATGCCAAATGCCATCGCTACGGCACCTGCAACACGATGGAAACCCTGCTGGTGGCGCGTGCTGTTGCACCGACCATATTGCCGACGCTCGCCAAACTGTATGCAACCAGGGAGGTCGAATTGCGCGGTGACGATGAAGCGCGCGCGATACTGGCCGGCTATGCGCATCTGAAAGCAGCCAGCGCAGAAGACTGGAGCACCGAATATCTGGATGCAATACTGGCAGTGAAAATCGTCGCCAACATGGATGAAGCGATAGACCATATCAATACTTATTCGTCGCAGCACACCGATTCCATCGTCACCGAGGATTACACGCGGGCGATGCGCTTCTTGCGCGAAGTCGATTCGGCATCGGTGATGATCAATGCATCGACGCGCTTTGCCGACGGTTTCGAATACGGACTGGGAGCCGAAATCGGCATCTCGAACGACAAGCTGCATGCGCGCGGCCCGGTCGGTCTGGACGGCTTGACCTCATTGAAATATGTGGTCTTTGGGCATGGCGAAGTACGTGCGTAATGCAGTGAAAGCGGCCATGCAACGGAGTACTGCCTTGCAAGGCAGCACCGTTACGCAGGCGCAGGGCAATGCCCTGCGAATTCCCTGCTGCACCATGGCGAAGTACGTGCGTAATATCGTGCATGATTCTTCGCCCATCCACTTAAGCCTCATCGGAAAATAGCATGCTCTGGATTAAATCGCTGCACATCGTGTTCGTCGTTTCCTGGTTCGCCGGCCTGTTTTATCTGCCGCGCATCTTCGTCAATCTGGCGATGGAAAATGACGCGACCAGCACCGCGCGGCTATTGCTGATGGCGCGCAAGCTGTATCGCTTCACCACGATACTGGCAGTACCAGCGCTGGTATTCGGCCTTGCCTTGCTGGCTTACGGCTTCGGCCAGGGCCCCGGCAATGGCTGGCTGCACGCGAAGCTCGCGCTGGTGGTCGTCGTGATCGGCTACCACCATGCCTGCAGCCTGCTGCTGAAAAAATTCGAGCGCGGCATCAACCAGCGCAGCCATCAATGGTATCGCTGGTTCAATGAAGCGCCGGTGATCCTGCTGCTGGCGATCGTCATCCTTGTCGTGGTTAAACCGTTTTGATTTTTCTGGAGTTGCGATGACCAAGGTATGTGAATATTATTTTGCTCCACAATCTCCGTGGACCTATCTGGGACATGCGCGCCTGATCGCCATCGCCAAGCAGCACAATGTACAGATCGAGATGAAGCCATGCGATCTGACCAAGGTTTTCAATGCTGCCGGCGGCTTGCCGCTCGCCAAACGGCCGCCGCAACGGCAGGCATACCGGCTGGCAGAGCTGGCGCGCTGGCGCGACCACCTGGGCTTGCCACTCAACCTGCAGCCTAAATTCTTTCCCGTATCCGGCGATGCTGCGGCGCGCCTGATCATTGCAACGAAATTTGCCCACGGCACCGATGCCGCACTGGCGCTGACAGGAACCATCATGCGTGCGATATGGGCGGAAGAAAAAAACATCACCGACCCGGACACGCTGATCGCATTGGCCAATGCCGCCGGCCACGATGGCCAGGCTTTGCTGAAGGCGTCGGAAACCGCCAGCGTGCAGGGTGAATACGAGCAATTCACCAACGACGCGATATCAGCTAATGTATTCGGCTTGCCCTGGTATGTCGTCGACGGGGAAGGATACTGGGGTCAGGACAGGCTCGATTTTGTCGAGCGCGCATTACAGAAATAGTCACACCGGAAACAGCAAAAAACAGCAACAAGCAGCAGCAAACAGCACTACCCCTAAGCTCAGGACGCATCATGTTGATACGGTCCTGCAGCAATGTTTACTACGGATAAAAGGTACTCCAGATGTCATCATCACATTCCTATTTTTGCCCATGCCCACGCGGCCTGGAAATCGCACTGGCCGAAGAACTCAACGAGATCGCGGCAGCGCCCGGCAGCGGCAACACGCTCAAGGTGCATACGCAAGTCCCGGGCGGCGTGCACTGTTCCGGCACGCTACAGGATGCCTATCGCATCAATCTGTATTCGCGCATCGCTTCGCGCGTCCTGATGCGTCTCGCCCATGGCAGTTACACCACTGAAAACGATATCTACGATTTGACACTGGCGCAGCAATGGGAAGACTGGTTCGGCGTGCAGCACACGATACGCATCGACGTCACCGCGATCAAGTCGCCGCTGCGCAGCCTGGAATTCACCACGCTGAAAATCAAGGATGCAATCTGCGACCGCTTCCGCGATCTCTGCAACGAGCGTCCATCGGTAGACACCAAGATGCCGGATATGCGCATCGTCGGCTTTCTCGATGCGCGTCATTTCACGCTGTATCTGGATACGTCGGGCGAAGCCTTGTTCAAGCGCGGCTGGCGGCTCGATACCGGCGATGCGCCCTTGCGTGAAAACCTGGCGGCCGGCCTGTTGCGCACCGCCGGCTGGAAGCCGGGCATGGTGCTGTTCGACCCGATGTGCGGCTCCGGCACGATACTGGCTGAAGCCGCGCAAATGCTGGCTGGCATACCGCCGGGCTTGCGCCGCAATTTCGCATTTGAAAAATTCAACGATTTCAATGCTGCGGAATGGCTGGCAATCAAGAACAACGTCAAGCCGAATGTACTGCCGGCCGAGCCGACGATATTCGGCAGCGACATTTCCGGCGACATGGTCGCAATGACGCGCAGCAATCTGAACAAGGCCGGCATAACGTTCGACGTGCCGCTCAAGCAAATCGAGGCGCAGGAAGTCAAGGCGCCTAGCGAGACGCCGGGCATACTGCTGACCAATCCGCCGTATGGCGAACGGATAGGCGTACGCGGCGACAGCACGATAGAAGACGACGATATGGCGAAGGAATTCTTCAGCGCATTCGGCACCACGCTCAAGCAGCGTTTCGCCGGCTGGCACGTGTTCCTGTTTACCGCCGATCTCGGCTTGCCAAAACTATTGCGCCTGAAGGAAGCACGCAAGACGCCATTCTTCAATGGCGCTCTCGAATGCCGTCTGTTCCGCTTCGACATGGTGGCCGGCTTCAATCGCCGCGAACAAGCCAAGCCCAAGGCCGATCAGGCAAATTAAGCGTTTTTCATAAAGTCTCCTGACACCATGCTGTCAGGAGCACTGCTGCATGATGCATCCTGCCATTTGGCATTTTCTGCGAGCACATCATGCATACAAAAATAAACTGGTTCGAAATTCCATCCACCGACTTTGGTCGCGCCACGCGTTTTTATGAAGCGTTGTTCGATACTACCTTGCGCCTCGAAAAACCTGATTCCGATTCGCTGGAGATGGCATTATTCAGCGATGCCGGCGGCATACCATGCGGCTGCGTTACGCATGGAGAAGACTATGTGCCTGGCAGCAGCGGGACGCTGATCTATCTGGATGCCAGTCCGTCTATCGATGCGGTACTGGCACGCATAGAACCCGCCGGCGGAAAAATCCGCTTGCATAAAATGGAGCTGCCGAATGACATCGGCTTCATTGCGCACTTCATCGATACCGAAGGCAATCTGCTGGCGCTGCACGCACAACACTGAACCGTCGCCAGCCAATAACTGGACGACAAGACGTGCATTTGTCAGAATGAGGCAACGCTTCATTCTGATTCTTCCTCCACTCATCATCGGAGTACCCGATGTTTTATCAAGTCTCTCGCCTGCACTGCCTGATCGCTTTCAAGGCCGAAGAAATCTTCCCGCGTTGCCGTCATCATGCGTCGCGCTGAACGCCTGTTCCAGATCGCCCAGTATTTGCGCGGTCGCCGGTTAACGACAGCACGCCAATTGGCCGACTGGCTGTACGTATCGGAGCGCACGATTTATCGCGATATCCGGGATTTATCATTATCGGGTGTTCCGGTCGAAGGCGAGGCTGGCGTAGGCTACCGTGTCAAGGCCGGTTTCGATTTGCAACCGCTGATGTTTTCGACCGACGAGATTGAAGCGATGGTGGCCGGCATGCGCATGGTGCAAGCCTGGGGCGGACCACAACTGGCAGCATCGGGGGCCGCTGCACTGGCGAAAATCACACTCGCCTTGCCACGCGAGAAACGCGACTTCGTCGAAGCAACGCCCATGTTTGCGCCAGACTTCCATATCAACCAGGCACATGGTGCAAGGCTGGAAAGCATACGCCAGGCGATTGGAAAACAGCACAAGCTGCAACTGGATTATGTCGATGCAAGGCAACAGGCAACACGCCGTACAATCTGGCCGCTGGCCTTGTATTTCTGGGGAGATTGCTGGTCTATCGCAGCCTGGTGCGAGACGCGTAGCGACTTCCGTTCTTTCCGCCTTGATCGTGTACGCACCATCGATATTGCCGAACGCTATGCCAGTACCAGCGGTCGCCGCCTTGCCGATTTTGTACGTACCACCAAACGCGACAAGCTATGCTCCTGACATGGTCTGCATGTCAGCTTATGTGCAGATGCCATTTCATTTAAGTCCTTCCCAGCGCAACTGCGGTGAATCAGCTATCCTTTTTCTTTTACGATGCAGGAGAGCTTCATGTTGTGCGCTGCCAATAACACCTTCCATTTGCAAGACCCCTCGCTGCTGCGCAATCAGGCTTACATAAATGGCGCATGGATCACGGCGGCTACGCAGTTTGCAGTCACCAATCCAGCCGATGGCAGCACGCTGGGCACGGTGCCGAACATGGGTGCAGAAGAAACGGAAAATGCCATCCAGGCGGCACAATCTGCTTTCCCTGCCTGGGCGGCAAAAACCGGCAAGGAGCGCGCCATCATCATGCGCAGATGGTTCGACCTTATCATCGCCCATGCCGACGATCTGGCCGCCTTGATGACAGCCGAGCAAGGCAAACCGCTGATTGAATCCAAGGGCGAAGTGATCTACGGCGCCAGCTTTATCGAATGGTTTGCCGAAGAAGCCAAGCGCGTCAGCGGCGATGTGCTGGCATCCACCTGGAGCGACAAGCGCACGCTCGCGATCAAACAACCGATAGGCGTATGCGCATCGATCACGCCGTGGAATTTTCCGATTGCGATGATCACACGCAAGGTTGCACCTGCGCTGGCAGCGGGTTGCACCATCGTGATCAAGCCGGCCGAGCAGACGCCATTATCGGCGCTGGCAATTGCGGAACTGGCGCATCGCGCCGGCATCCCCGCAGGCGTGATCAATGTGGTCACGGCCGATGCGGACAACTCAATCGCCGTCGGCAAGACCATATGCGCCAGCCCTGTCGTGCGGCACGTATCGTTCACCGGTTCGACACCGGTAGGCCGGATCCTGATGCAGCAATGCGCACCCACGATCAAGAAAATTGCGCTCGAACTCGGCGGCCACGCGCCGTTCATCGTCTTCGATGATGCCGACCTGGATGCGGCCGTCGCAGGCGCGCTGCAATCAAAATATCGCAATGCCGGCCAGACCTGCGTCTGCACTAACCGCTTCTATGTACATACATCGCTATACGATGCCTTCGTCGAAAAACTCGCAGCCGCTGCATCCAAGATCAAGGTCGGCAATGGTTTCGAGCAAGGCGTATTGCAAGGGCCGCTGATCGATGAGCCGGCGATCCTTAAAGTCGAACAGCATGTCAGCGACGCAGTGGGCAAAGGTGCGCGCGTGATCACCGGCGGCAAAAAACATGCACTGGGCGGCCGCTTTTACGAACCGACCGTATTGTCTGATGTCAGCAGCAACATGACCATCATGCATGAAGAAACCTTCGGCCCGGTTGCTGCCGTCGTCAAATTCGAGACGGAAGAAGAAGTGATAGCCGCCGCCAACGATACCGACTTCGGTTTGGCCAGTTATTTCTATACGCGCGACATAGGCCGCGTCTGGCGCGTCGCCGAAAAACTGGAATACGGGATGGTCGGCATCAACACCGGTCTGATCTCCAACGAAGTCGCGCCTTTCGGCGGCGTCAAGCAATCCGGCCTCGGGCGCGAAGGCTCCAAGTACGGGATAGAAGAATATCTGGAAATAAAATACCTTTGCATGGGCGGCATCTAACGCCGCCCTGCTGAAAAAAAACAGAGTCCATCGCATCCATGTGCAGGCATCGCGGATAGCGCTGCAATTTTTTCAAAGAAGAAAAGAATAGAAACTGATGCCTGACGAACTCAAGTCCAGCAACACGCCGCTCAAAACGGTAGCCATCACCAGCAGTGCGCTTGCCGTCATGCTGGCGGGATTGTCGATGCTGGGACCGTTCTCTATCGATACCTATCTGCCGGCGTTTCCGAATATCCAGGCATCGCTGGGCGCCAGCCCGCTCGAAGTGCAGCAGACACTGACTGCATACATGTTTTCATTCGCAGTGATGATCCTGTGGCATGGCGCCTTGTCGGATGCGTTCGGGCGACGCAATATCATCCTGGTCTCACTCGCCGTGTTCGCAGTCGCCACGCTCGGTTGCGCCGCTGCGCACAGCATAGAATATCTGTGGGCCTTCCGCATGTTGCAGGGGATTGCGGCCGGCGCTGGTGTGGTCATAGGGCGCGCCATCATACGCGACCTGTATGCAGGCGCGGCAGCGGAGCGCCTGCTATCGCTGGTAACGATGATCTTTTCGATTGCACCAGCGATTGCACCGATACTTGGCGGCTGGATCGTCCAGCGCATGGACTGGCGGGCAATTTTCCTGTCGCTGTTTGCCTATGCCGTGCTGCTGCTGATTTATTGCTACAAGCGTTTGCCTGAATCACTGCCGCGCGACAAACGCCAGCCATTCAATCCGGAATTTCTGTACCAAAGCTACCGGCGTGTATTCCGCTCGCCACTCTTTCATTTGAAGGCAGGAACAGTGGCCTTCAATTTTGCCGGCTTGTTCCTGTATGTCGCTGCCGCACCGGTTTTCCTGGTTGAACATCTGGGACTGGGAGCGGATCAGTTCGGCTGGCAATTCGTACCTACGGTAGCGGGCATCTTCTTGGGTGCGCTGGCCGCCAACCGGCTGGCGGGCAATATACCGATGGCGCGGCAAGTGCTGATCGGTTTTACCTTCCTGATCGGCGCCGCATCCTGCAATGTGCTCTACCACGCATTGTTTCCACCCATGCTGCCGTGGTCGGTGATGCCACTGTTTTTCTACACCATAGGCATGTCGATGGTGGCGCCCGGCGCAACCTTGCTGGTGCTCGACCTGTTCCCGACCATACGCGGCATAGTCGCGTCTTGCCAGTCGTTCACGCTGACGATGCTGGGGGCGCTGATGGCGGGCGTGATAGCGCCGGTGCTTTCGCACTCGCCACTTGCGCTGGCGGCAGGACAACTGGCTTGCACGCTGATTGCATTGAGCCTGTGGCTGGGCGGACGCAACTATAGACGCTTGCTGGATGTACGGCGAGAGAAAAACCCGCAGGAAACGATAGAGTGACCGCTACAGCGATTTTTGCTAATCTTGCCATTGGACAAGCAAAAAACACATTACTACTGTTCGCCCTACATGAGTGCGAACCACGCCCTGCCTCAATAAAAATCATAGCCATACGGGAGATACGATGATTCATGATTTCACTTCGGCGACCCATGCAACCATACATTTTTTACGTGAGAAATTCGGTTTCGACTTATGGATGGTGACGCGCACGGAAGGTAACGACTGGATCGTATTGGCGGTGGAAGACTCTCACTACGGCACCAGGGAAGGCGCTGTTTTCCGCTGGTCGGATTCGTTTTGCTCACGCATGGTGGCCGGACTGGGCCCGCGCATAGCGCCGCAATCAGATTTGATACAGGCATACGCAGAGGCCCCGATTGCCGACATGCTCGAGATAGGTGCTTACGTCGGTGTGCCCATCACCCGCAAGGATGGTTCACTGTTCGGCACACTTTGCGCAATCGATCCGGCACCGCAATCAGAACAGATCAGGGAAGGACAGGCACTGATCGAATTGATGGCTGACTTATTGAGCAGCCTTTTGCATGCCGAATTGATGATAGCCGATACGACACGGCGTGCAGAACGGGCAGAAGCCGAAGCCTCACGCGATGCATTGACCTCGCTATACAACCGCCGCGGCTGGGACCAGTTAATTGAGCGAGAAGAAGATCGCTGCCGGCGCTATGGCAATCCAGCCTGCGTGATTTCGGTTGATCTTGATGCGCTGAAAGAAGTCAACGATACGCTGGGACATGCTGCCGGCGACAAATTGCTGGTGGATGCAAGCAATGTCATGCGTGATGTCGTGCGCCTGAATGACATCGTGGCAAGAATCGGCGGCGATGAATTTCTCATCCTCGGCATTGAATGCAATGTCACGGATACGGAAGTCCTGCTGCAGCGCTTGCGCGACAGTTTCGATAGAGCGGGTATCAAGGCATCCCTCGGTGCAGCCAATCGCAAACCCGAGCTGGGCTTGATCGCCGCCTGCGCAGAAGCGGATGCCCGCATGTATGAAGAAAAGAAACGCAGACAGCAAACGCAGTAGTCATCATCAATGATGGAGTTGAGTCAGCCACCGGAACATTCAGCCACGATAAAACCCTGCCCTTCTTAACGAAATCCTCACATCAGACGCTGGGTCCAGACACTGAAAATATATGCCGGATATTCCAGAAAAGACGTCAACCGCATTATTTCGCTGGCGTTATGTAGAAACGAACTGAAGACATGGTTCGCACCTTTTCATCAAATTTTAAAGAGAGCATACAAATGAATAAATTACTCGCTGCCCTGGTTGCTGGTCTGTTTGCTTCCACCGTTTTTGCTCAAGCTGCTGCTCCTGCAACCCCTGCAACGCCGGCAACCCCTGCTGCGGCATCTGTCAAAGCTGATGCAAAAGCAGAAGTCAAAGCCCCAAAAGCAAAAGCTAAAAAACAAAAAACCAGCAAGAAAAAAGCAAAGGCAGCTGCTCCAGTTGCAGCTCCTGCAGCCAAGTAATCGGCAACAAATAAAAAAGACAGGCTATGCCTGTCTTTTTTATTGCCTGCGCCGGATACTGGCGAGGCAGTTTTTTATTTAAAATTCCCGCCGCCCTGCCATCCCCGCCATTACATCGTGCTGAATGCATACATCTCAATCGCTGCGTTGCGCCTTGATATCCTCCAGCAATTTCAAAAAATCCGGCGACTCATGCATCAGTGCAGTGGCTGCTGCGCGCAATTCCGCGATCGTTTTTTTAGGCAAATACAGGGACGTAGGCACGTTCAACAATTCTTCCCGCTTGCCTTCATCGGCCAGATTCTTGAGTCCGATATTGATGTAATAGACTGAAGGCGGCACCGTGCCATTCTGCTGCGCCCTGGTTTGCGCAGACTCGCGCCAACGATCGATGCCGGACTGCATTGCACGCTCGGACTCTTGCGTATAACGTGCAATCGGAATATCGCTGATCGCGCGCACCACATCCCGCAAGCCGGGTACATCGGCGCTGCGATCAATCAGATGCTCAGGATCGTTCTGTGCATTGACGACAATGACGACCAGTTTTTCCATCTCTTCCAGACGAAAATCGCGCTCTACGGCCTGGCTGCCTATCATCGTTTCCATATCGAGTATGCCGCGTATGCTGAGATTGTCCGCCAGGCCGCCATCCAGCAAATGGATATAAGGACGCTTGCTGCGATCGAGATAACTGAACAGCTCCTGGGTGCGTGCACGCGAGCTGGCGGCGGCTTGGCCTGGCAGATGATTCGACGCCGCTTCCTGCATCGCATCCGGCACTTGATAGCCACAAGCTCCAGCATAGTTCCACAGCGTCACAGGAGAAAAAACCAGCGGCACTGCACTCGATGCAGCCACCGCGCGCGCAATCGGAAACTTGCTTAAATCCGAACACAGGAAATTGAATGATTCCTGAATGAAATCGAAGCGCGCACCAGACGACATATCGGTCGCACTGATGATGACAAACGGCCCCTTGCGCTTGTTGACCAGATCATCGAAGGTGGCCTTGTTGAACAGCACTTCATCAAGTTGTTCTTCCAGCAGATCGGAACGGCCGAAACGCGGCGAACTCAAACGCCACTGGTTGG
>NZ_JAUSME010000210.1 GCF_030645555.1 Herminiimonas sp. | reverse complement strand
CCAGTATGATTTCATCGACATACAGTTTCGCCAGGCGGAAGGTTTCTTCGCCGACCAGCTTGACTGCCGTGCCATCGGAAAACAGGCCGACGTCGTTCAGGGTCACGCGCCGCCCAGCCTTCAGGCTGCGCGCCATTGCGTCGGAATCGGTGGTTTGCACGCCTATGATCTTGATGTCCGGGCGCAGCGCTTTCACGTAGGCGCCTATGCCGGCGATCAAGCCGCCGCCGCCGATGGCGACGAAAATTGCGTGTATCGGGCCGGAATGCTGGCGCAGGATTTCCATCGCTATCGTGCCCTGGCCGGCGATCACATCCGGGTCGTCGAAGGGGTGGACGAAGGTCAGCTTGAGTTTCTTTTCCAGCGTCAGCGCATGATTGTAGGCATCGGTAAACGAATCGCCGAACAACACGACTTCGCCGCCGCGCGCCTTGACTGCATCTATCTTGACTTGCGGGGTCGTGGTCGGCATCACGATCACGGCGCGGCAGCCGAGTTTGGCGGCCGACAGCGCGACGCCTTGCGCATGGTTGCCGGCCGAGGCGCAAATCACGCCGCGCTTCATTTGCGCCGGCGGCAGGTTGGCCATCTTGTTGTAGGCGCCGCGCAGCTTGAAGCTGAAGACGCTTTGCACATCTTCGCGCTTGAAATAAATCTGGTTGCCATAGCGCTGCGACAGCATGGGCGCCAGCTCAAGTGGCGATTCGACGGCGACATCGTAGACGCGCGCGGTGAGTATTTTCTTCAGGTAGTCGGTAGTCATGGCAATCTATGTGATTGGCGCAGCATATCGAGTCAAAACGATGCTGTGCGGACCATCATTATAATGGACGCCTTTTGCAGCGCTGCATTCCTGTTGAACTGAGCCGGCAGAATCCGGCCTGCACTCCTTATCCAGGTTATTAGATTTGAAACACACATCTCCATACCAGCATGATTGAAGCCGGCGTCCAGTGGCTGCTGGCCATCCTGGCTGCGCCGGAAGTCGGGCTGGTTTCGACCTTCGTGATCAGTTTTCTATCGTCGACCTTTCTGCCGCTCGGGTCGGAACCGACTGTTTTCGCCGTCATCAAGGCCAATCCAGCCTTGTACTGGCCGACGATCATGGTGGCCACGGTCGGTAATACGCTGGGCGGCATCAGCAATTACTGGCTGGGGCGGGGCGCGAAACAGGCCTTTGCAAAAGAGCGGCAGACGCTCTGGTTTGGCTGGCTGCACCGTTACGGCGCCAAAACCCTGCTGATTTCCTGGGTGCCTGGCATAGGCGATCCGATCTGCGCACTGGCCGGCTGGCTCAAGCTGCCGTTCTGGCCATCGGTGTTTTATATGGCGCTCGGTAAACTCCTGCGTTACCTGACGGTCACGTCGCTGCTGCTGTATATCCCGGACGGCTTTTGGCAATCTGTGGGCAGATTGTTTTAAAGTAACCTGTCCCTGGTGGCCGCGATCGCGATGAAATGGCAGTGCCCGCTTGTTTTTACTCCGATTTCTGCCGCAGGCAGTTCCTACGTGCTGCACTGCAATCAGCTAAAATGCATCTTTAGCGTTAACTCAATGCACCACTGATGAACGTCCACTGATGAACGCCCCGGTACAAATTCAAACTCTCCTGGCTGACGCCCCCGGCGGCGCTGCGCCTACGCGCTTGCGCGAAATTCCCTATAACTACACCTCATTTTCCGACCGCGAAATTGTGATTCGCCTGCTCGGTGAAGAGGCTTGGAGCCTGCTCGACGAGTTGCGCGGTGCGCGGCAAACCGGCCGTTCCGCCCGCATGCTGTATGAAGTGTTGGGCGATATCTGGGTCGTGCAGCGCAATCCGTATCTGCAGGATGACTTGCTCGACAATCCCAAGCGCCGTCAGGACTTGATCGACGCCTTGAATCATCGCCTGGCTGAAGTTGATAAACGCCGCCTTACGGACCTGAGCGGCGCCAGCGATGAAAACGCCGCCCGGCGCGGTGCGGCAGTTGCCGCCTTGCTGCAATCGGCGCGCAAGGCCGTCGCCGGCTTCGCTGAAGAATTCCGCGCTACCTACGATTTGCGCAAACGCAGCAACAAGGTATTGGGACGCTACACGGAAAAAGACAATATCAAGTTTGATGGTCTGTCGCGCGTCTCGCATGTGACGGATGCGACCGACTGGCGCGTCGAATATCCATTCGTCGTCCTGACGCCGGATAGCGAAGACGAAATGGCTGGCCTGGTCAAGGGCTGCATAGAACTCGGCCTGACCATCATCCCGCGCGGCGGCGGTACCGGTTACACCGGCGGCGCGATTCCGCTGACGCCTTTTTCGGCAGTCATCAATACTGAAAAACTAGAAGCTCTGGGCGCCGTCGAAATGACGATGCTGCCCGGTGTGGACCGCGAATACGCGACCATCTATTCCGGCGCAGGCGTGGTCACCAAACGCGTCTCCGACGCTGCTGAAAAAGCCGGCTTTGTCTTTGCGGTCGATCCAACTTCGGCTGAGGCATCGTGCATAGGCGGCAATATCGCGATGAATGCCGGCGGCAAGAAAGCCGTGTTGTGGGGCACTGCGCTCGATAATCTGGCGAGCTGGAGGATGGTCGATCCGAACGGCGACTGGCTGGAAGTCACGCGCCTGGAACACAACCTTGGCAAGATACACGATGCGCCGCTGGCCAGGTTCAAGCTGGAATGGACGCACCCGAGCGAGAAGGGCCGCGTCAACCAGCCATTCAAGACCGAGATGCTGGACATCCCCGGTCGTACCTTCCGCAAGGAAGGCCTGGGCAAGGACGTCACCGATAAATTCCTGTCCGGCTTGCCCGGCGTGCAAAAGGAAGGCTGCGATGGCTTGATCACGTCGGCGCGCTGGATATTGCACAAGATGCCCAAGCACACGCGCACCGTCTGCCTGGAATTTTTCGGCCATTCGCGCGATGCGATTCCATCTATCGTCGAGATCAAGGATTTCCTCGATGAACAAACCAGGAAGGGCGGCGCGATCCTGGCCGGCCTCGAGCATCTGGACGAGCGCTATCTGCGCGCAGTCGGTTATGCCACCAAATCCAAGCGCGGCACGCTGCCGAAGATGGCCTTGTTCGGCGACATCGTCGGCGACGATGAAAATGCGGTGGCGCAAGCGGCCTCCGAAGTGGTGCGCCTGGCGAACACCCGCGTAGGCGAAGGCTTTATCGCCGTCAGCCCGGAAGCGCGCAAGAAATTCTGGCTCGATCGCGCCCGCACTGCGGCGATTTCGAAGCACACGAATGCATTCAAGATCAATGAAGACGTGGTGATTCCGCTCGACCGCATGGGTGAATACTCGGACGGCATAGAGCGCATCAATATCGAACTGTCGATCAAGAACAAGCTGCAATTCCTCGATGAGTTGCGCAATTTCTTTGCAAAGGGCAATCTGCCGCTGGGCAAGAGCGACGACGCCGAAGGCGACGATATTCCGGCCGCAGAATTGCTGGAAGACCGCGTGCATCAAGCCGAGGAATTGATTGCGGCGACGCAGGCGCGCTGGTCATATGTGCTGAACAATCTCGACCAGCCCTTGCGTGACGTCAGGAATGAGTTGCTTGCGCTCGGCATGGAGAAACTGGCGACAGTATTCAACGAGCGCTTGCACGCGCAACCGGAG
>NZ_JAUSME010000206.1 GCF_030645555.1 Herminiimonas sp. | reverse complement strand
GCGTTGGTGATGAGGTGGACGAAAGAGAGATCTTGGGTGACGGTCATGGAAGTGTGGTGTAGTCGAATGTGCTCAATTGTATGCGTAACCGGTATGAGGCGGTGCGATTTGGTGCTGTAACTGCTGCATCGATGGATAGCTGCAAGCCGCGTTCATGACGCTTCGATATCCTGTATGCGCTGCAAGACTTCTGGCGGGATTTCGCTGGGCCTGAAGCGCAGGGCATCGACGCAGCCGACCTTGATGCGCCCGGTAGCGAGCAACTCTTCGCGCTCGCCATCGATGCGCCATGCCTGCTGTATGAATTGTACCGAGGCGCGGCCCATCTTTTCGACGACGACGGATAATTTCAGTTCATTATCGAGTTTTGCCGGCGCATGGTAATCGACGGCCGTGCTCTTGACGACGAACATCACGCCATGCGTCTCTGTCATCAATTGCTGGCTGACGCCGGCAGTACGCAGCCATTCGGTGCGCGCGCGCTCAAAAAATTTCAGGTAGTTTGCGTAAAACACAACGCCGCCGGCATCGGTATCTTCATAGTAGACGCGTATCGTCCACGTAAAATTTGACAGCATTTGATCTGTTTACCCTGAGTTGGCAACGCGCAGGCGGCGTGGCCGTGATGTGCTGCGGATTAGCCTGCGATTATCAATGATTATCAATGATATTCATTTTGCGTGACAAGCTTGTTACCTTCTATTGCAAATATGATACCAGCCGCCGTGTGCCAGCCGCATCCAGCTATGGCGCCACATTACGCTTGATCAGCAGTGGACCAAAACCCTGGCAGGTCGGCATCAATTCGATATGGTTGATATTTACATGCGCCGGCAGCGTCGCTATCCAGTAGGCAGTTTCTGCAATATCGGCCGCGCTCAGCGGCACCGTACCTTCATATACCTTGGCGGCAGCGGCATCGTCCTTCAGGCGCACATTGGAAAATTCGGTGCCGCCTGCCAGGCCGGGGGCTATGTTGGAGGCGCGTACGCCGGTGCCGACCAGATCGGCGCGCAGGTTCTTCGTGAACTGGTCGACGAAGGCCTTGGTGGCGCCATATACATTGGCACCGGGATAGGCATAGGCGCCGGCGCTGGAACTGATATTGATGATGGTGCCGCGATTGCGCTTGACCATCTCCGGCAAGACCAGACGCGTGACCGTCACCAGGCCTTTGCAATTGGTGGCGATCATGGTTTCCCATTCATCCAGCGAGGCGCTTTGCGCAGGTGCGACGCCGAGCGCGAGGCCGGCATTGTTGATCAATACGTCGATTTCCTGCCAATCCGCCGGCAATGCAGCCAGCGCGGCGGCGATCGAGTTCTTGTCGGTCACGTCCATGACGACCGGCAGCAGCGCCGGGCCGATTTCTGCCGCCAATGCTGCGAGGCGATCTTCGCGGCGCCCTGTGGCGATCACTTTATTGCCATGTTGCGCGAATTTTCGCGCCATTTCAGCACCGAAGCCGGAAGTTGCGCCTGTGATTAAAACGATCATCGGATTTCCTTTGTTGGAAAATGAGCCTGCATCCATGTCCACGGATGTGTGGCTGTGCAGAATGAAATGCGCGGGCGCGGCCTGATTAACCGTACCCGCGCATTTGCCGTCTGATTTATTCGCCAGCCTGTGCGCGCTTGACCAGGAACATCGTCAACAGCGGCACCGGACGCCCGGTCGAGCCTTTGGCGGCGCCGCTTTTCCACGCGGTGCCGGCGATATCCAGATGCGCCCAGGTGTATTTCTTTGTGTAGCGCTCGAGGAAGCAGGCGGCGGTCACGCTGCCGGCTGCCGGGCCGCCGATATTAGCCATGTCGGCAAAATTCGATTTCAACTGTTCCTGATAGCTGTCTTCGATCGGCATGCGCCATGCGGTGTCGCCGGAGGCCTTGCCGGCGTTGAGCAATTCATGCGCGAGGGCGTCGTGCGCATCATCGCTGCGGGTGAACAGGCCGGAATTGTGATGGCCGAGCGCAGTGATGCAGGCGCCGGTCAGCGTGGCGACGTCCACCACTGCGGCTGGCTTGAAGCGCTCGACATAAGTCAGCGCGTCGCACAAGACCAGGCGGCCTTCGGCATCGGTGTTGAGGATTTCTATGGTCTGGCCAGACATGGAGGTAACGATGTCGCCCGGTTTGGTCGCGCTGCCGGATGGCATGTTTTCACAGCTGGGGATGACGATGATGACATTGAGCTTCAATTTCAATTCCGCAACCGCGCGCATGGTACCGAGCACGGAAGCGGCGCCGCCCATGTCGTACTTCATTTCATCCATCGCCGCGCCCGGCTTGAGCGAAATGCCGCCGGAGTCAAAGGTGATGCCTTTGCCGACCAGCACCACAGGTGCGTCCTTGGCCTTGCCGCCCATGTGCTTGAGGACGATGAATTTTGGCGGTTCATCGCTGCCGTTGGTGACCGACAGGAAGCTGCCCATTTTCAGTGCCTGCAATTGCTTGCGATCGAGCACTTCAACGCCGAGCTTGTAATCCTTGGCCATTTTTTTTGCAGCATTGGCGAGATAGGTCGGTGTGCAGACGTTGGCAGGAAGATTGCCCAGGTCCTTGGTCAGGGCGACGCCATTGGCGACGGCGACGGCGTGCGCGACCGCTTCCTTGGCAATGCTGGCCGAGACTGTACTGACGGCAAATGCGATTTTCCTGACGCCGCTAGCGGCCGGTTCTTTTTTACTCTTCAAGCTGTCGCCGCGGTAGGCGGCGTCGCGGGTATTGAGGATGGTGCTGTGTATGGCCCATGAGGCATCGCGCGCGGCAACGGCATCCAGCGGCAGCGCGATGATGGCGTCACTGGCGCCCAGCGTGGTGAAGACGCGTGCCATTGCCTGCACTGCGCTCGAGAAATCCTTTTCGCTGACGGCTTCTTCCTTGCCCAGGCCAACCAGCAAGACGCGTTCGGCGGCGACGCCGTTGACGCCGCGTAACAGCAGGGTAGTGCCGGCCTTGCCGGAAATGTCGCCAGACTTTAGCGCTGCACTGATGTCGCCTTTGTGGTTCAATGCCTGCGCAGCAGATGACAGGTTTTTGTTTTCAAATACTGCGACTGCGATGCACCCCGTCTTGATACTGGCGATAGTGCTTTTTGCGTCCAATGATTTTATGCTAAAGTCCATGCGTTACTCTCCTTGTCGATCCACGATTATAGCCTTCCAATGATTTTTCAGCGCGCGCTTCGACGCGATTTGCTCAGTACCGCTGGCGCCGTCTTCACTACCCTTTTCACTATTACGATCACTGTGATGCTGATTCGTATCCTGGGGCAGGCTGCAGGCGGCAAAGTCGCGTCTTCCGATGTCGTCGCATTGATGGGTTTTTCTGCGCTTAACTATCTGCCGATTATCCTGAACCTGACCGGCTTCGTGTCGGTGCTGCTGGTAGTCACGCGCAGCTATCAGGATTCTGAAATGGTCGTGTGGTTTGCCTCCGGTCTGAGCCTGTCGCGCTGGATAGCGCCGGTCATGTGGTTCGGTTTGCCTATCGTGTTGATGACGGCCGTGCTGAGCCTGTTTCTCACGCCCTGGTCGAATCAGCAAAGCGCCATTTACAAGGAGCGTTATGCAAACCGCGAAGATATCGCGCGCGTGTCACCCGGAAAATTCCAGGAATCTTCCTCGTCCAACCGGGTATTTTTTGTCGAAGGTATTTCCGGCGATACGACGCGGGTAAAGAATGTATTCGTCAGCAGCATGCAAAACGGCAAGACCAGCGTAGTCGTTGCCAGGGAGGGGACGGTGGAAATAGAACCGTCCGGCGATAAATTCCTGGTCATGCATCAGGGACGTCGTTATGACGGCGTGCCTACCCAGTCCGACTTTCAGTTGATGGAATTCGATCGCTATGGCGTGCTGGTGGGGAGTGAATCCAAGGCGGTGGTCGGCGATACGACTTCACGTGCGATACCGACCCGCACCCTGTTGAAAAACCGATCGAACTTCAACGATGGCGAATTGCTGTTCCGTGTTTCCCTGCCTGTGATGGGCATCCTGCTGATGCTGCTGGCGATACCGCTCGGTTTTGTCAATCCGCGCGGTGGTCGCTCAGCGAATCTGCTGATTGCACTCTTCCTGTTTGTTTTCTACAGCAACATGCTCAGTTTTACACAAGCGACCGTGGTGCAAAGCCGCGTGCCCCTGATGCTTGCATGGTGGCCGGTGCATCTGGTTGCGCTGATTATTGTCACGGCGTTTTTCCTGTGGCGTCTCAAGGTCAATAGTCGCTACCATCCGCTGGTCGTCTGGTCCCTGCTCAAGCGTGCGTATTTCGGACGGCGGGTGGCAGCATGAAAATCCTGCAAAAATACTTTGCGACTGAAATCATACGTTCGGTGCTGTTCGTACTGATTGCGTTCCTGGCTTTGTTCGCATTCTTTGATCTGGTCGGCGAATTGAAGGCGGTCGGACATGGCGGCTACAAGATAGAGCACGCTTTCCTGTATGTGCTCATGGGCTTGCCGCGCTATGTCTATGAGTTGATGCCGATTGCGGCATTGATAGGCACGATCTGGACGCTTTCCCAGTTCGCGGCGCGCTCCGAGTTCACCATCATGCGTGCCTCCAGCATGTCGACGGCGATGGCCGGCATGATGCTGGTCAAGATAGGCATGGTGTTCGCAGTCACTACCTTTGTATTCGGCGAATTTGTCGTGCCGATCACGTCCAACATGGCTGAAAAATTGCGCTTGACCAGCCAGGGCGCATCATTCGCGCAAGAGTTTCGTTCCGGTTTGTGGACCAAGGATGTGATCAGGGCGGGCGGGCCGGATAGTGAGGCGACTGGTTCGCGTTTCCTGAATGTGCGGGAGATTCGATCGGATGGGCAATTACTCGATCTCAAGATATATGAATTCAATCGTGACTTCCATCTGACTGCCTTGATCACGGCAGCAAGAGCCGACTACAAGGGGCCCAATCTGTGGATGCTGTCGGATGGCTCGGAAGCCGCTTTCAGCGATACGGTATTGCAGGGCGCGACTGCTGCCAGCGACATCAAGACAGCCATCTCGACGGTAAGATTCGCCAGCAAAGCCTTGGTCTCCGAAGTCACGCCAGACATCCTGTCGGTGGGGCTAGTCACGCCGGAACAAATGTCGGCATACGATCTGGTCGGCTACACGCAATATCTGGCGGAAAACAATCGTGAAACAGCGCGCTATGAAATTGCCTTCTGGAAGAAGGTGACGTATCCGTTCGCAGTATTCGTGATGATGGCGCTGGCCCTGCCGTTTGCCTACCTGCATTTCCGCTCCGGCGGTGTCAGCCTGAAAATTTTCACCGGCATCATGATAGGCGTGAGCTTTTTGCTGATCAACAGCATGTTTTCCCACCTGGGTTTGCTCAATACCTGGCCGCCGTTTGCAACGGCAATACTGCCGAGCACCTTGTTTTTGCTGGCTGCAATCGGCGCACTGTTATGGATAGAGAGGCATTGACGATGACCGTACAAAAACGCCGTGCCCTGGTCTTGTTTGCGCATGGCGCGCGCGATCCGCGCTGGGCCGAACCGTTCCAGCGCCTGCAGGCCATCGTGCAGGCGCAGTCGCCGCAATTGCATGTCTCGCTCGCGTTTCTGGAATTGATGTCGCCGCGCTTGCCGGAACTGGCGCTGGAATTGATAGATGCAGGCATCGATGATGTGACGATAGTGCCCGTGTTCCTCGGGCAGGGCGGCCATGTGCGACGGGATCTGCCTTTGGTCGTCGATGAATTGGAGGCCAGCCATCCTGCTGTCTCGTTCAGGATAGCCGCGGCGGTAGGGGAAGATGCGCAAGTGCTGAATGCGATGGCAAATTATTGCCTGGCTGCGCTGGAGTAAGGCCGGCCGTCCTGGCGGCATCAATGGCACTGCTGCGTGCTATCTATTTTTCATTCTGCTTTTCAGGCGTGACGCGCGCTTCCAGCGCCGCGCCTATCATCACCAGCACCGGCCCCTGGCGTTCTCCCAATCCCTGTTCCAGATCGCGCAAGGTCATGCGCAGGATGCGCTGATTTTCCAGGCTGCAGTTTTCCACCACGATCACCGGCAGTGCCGGTGAGCGGCCCTGTTCCAGCAATTTCTGCGCAGTGATGACGGCTTCGCGCCCACCCATGTATTGAATCAGGGTGTCGCAATCTGGCAGCGTCAACTCATCGGGTTGATTGGGTGCCGTGCTGGAGGTGAAGAAGGCGACGCTGCGGGCGATGCCGCGTTTGGTCAGCGGTTGCAGGGTGGCCGCGGCGGCAGCCAGTGCGGTGGTGATGCCGGGCACGATTTCGACTTCGATATGGCGCGATTCGAGCGCATGCAGTTCTTCATCGGCGCGCCCGAACAGCATCGGGTCGCCGCCTTTGAGGCGTACCACCAGCGGATATTTTTCTGCGCACGCAACGAGTAATTCATTGATTGCGAGCTGCGCGGTGGAGCGCTGGCCGCTGCGTTTGCCGACCGGGATTTTCTCCGCCTGCGGACACAGCGCCAGCATCTCTGCCGTCACCAGCGCATCGTGCAGCACGACATCGGCTTGCGCCAGTATGCGCGCACCGCGGAGCGTGATCAGGTCGGCAGCGCCCGGTCCGGCACCTATCAGATAGACTTTTCCGTACGCTGTCTTTTCCTGCGCCATGAGCCGGGTATAGCTTCTCAGGCCAGACGTATCATGCCGGCGGCCACCGTTTGATGCGTGACTTCATCGATCAGGATGAAGGCGCCGGTCGTACGGATTGCATCGTAGGCATCGGCTGCCAATGGTTGCTGTACATTGATCGTCACGCTGGCGATGCCGTTGAGTTTGACTTCATCGGCAGGGCGTTTTTCCTGCGTGTTGATGTCGAGCAGCGTATCGATTTTCGTGATGCGTGCAGCAACCTGGCGCGTCGTGTGCTTGAGCCAGTATTTGCGGCGTACATCAAGCGGCTCTTCCGACAGCCAGCAGATGTCGGCGTTGACGGTCTTCAGCAATGCAGCCGGCCTGTCAGCGGCAGAGAGCATGTCGCCGCGTGAAATGTCCACGTGTTCTTCCAGCAGCAAGGTGATCGATTGACCGACCACGGCTTGCTCCAGCGAACCGTCGAAGGTCTGGATATCCTTAACGGTGGCAGTCTGGCCGCCAGGTTGCACGACCAGCTTGTCGCCTTTTCTCACTTTGCCGGCTTCTATGCGTCCCATGTAACCGCGGAAATCATCGGCTTCGTGGCCGTTGTGGCGCGCCACCAGTTGCACCGGGAAGCGGAATGGTTCCTCATGCGATTCATCGTGGACGCTCAGCGACTCCAGCAATTCGATCAGGGTCGGGCCCTGGTACCAGCACAGCTTGTCGCCGCGCGTCACCACGTTGTCGCCGGCCAGCGCCGACAATGGGATCGGATGGATATCCTTCAAGCCCAGCGTCTTGGCGAATTCTGCATAGGCAGCAACAATGCGGTCATAGACGGTCTGGTCGTAGTTGACCAGATCCATCTTGTTGACGGCGACGATCACGTGTTCGATCTGCAGCAGATGCGCGATGGTCGAATGACGCTTGGTCTGGATCAGTAATTCCACGCTGCCGTCGTCGCCCAGCTTTACTTTCGAGACGTCGATCAGAATGATGACTGCATCAGCGGTCGAGGCACCGGTGACCATATTGCGCGTGTACTGCTCATGACCGGGTGTGTCAGCGATGATGAACTTGCGTTTCGGCGTGGCGAAATAGCGATACGCGACGTCGATTGTGATGCCTTGTTCGCGTTCTGCTTCCAGGCCGTCTGTCAGC
>NZ_JAUSME010000202.1 GCF_030645555.1 Herminiimonas sp. | reverse complement strand
TGTTTGTCCTGGCGGGCAAACTTCAGTTGCGCACGTATTCGGTGCATGTGTTTGCGCATGCGAGCTGCATGTCAGCGGCATGGGTGGCGAGGTTTTGTCGGGATGCAGCCTGGAGTCCAGGCTTCAAATTTAAGCTCGAATTCAAGCTTCGAATATCAGCGCCAGCGCAACCTTGCGGCCTTCCGCCATCAGGATATTGTAGGTGCGGCAGGCGGCTTGATTATCCATGCATTCGACGCCTATGCGCCGCGCCGTCAGGGACGCCGTCAAACGCGGGTGTATGAAACGCTGGCGTGCGCCGGTGCCGAGTATGACGACATCCGGCGTGATCGCATTGATCTGTTCAAAATGCTCGGTCGTCAAGGCATCGAAGGAAGTCACCGGCCACGCAGCAGGGCTGATTTCGGGCAAGACTATCAAGCTGTAGTCGTAAGGGATCAGGTTGATTTCAACCCCGTTTTCATCGTAAGAGGTAACAGTCTGATATTGCTGGGTAAGGGTGCTGTGCAGCTTCATGACGGTATGGGCCGGAATGTAAATCGGGATCGCGGTGGCGTATTTCCGATAGTTAGAAGATAAAGAACGCTTATTGTAACGTTTTCAGCCTTAAATCCGGCTTTATCGATTGATAAAATCGCCTGCTTTCGGCAAAATGGATCTCTTTCGCGGTGCAACATTGCAACCGTCACTTTACGCCCGGTTTCCTGCCGCCGATCCTGGATCGATGGCTGCGAAGGGCTGGCGTTTCATTAGAGCCTGTTCATCTTTGAACAGGCTCTGAAAATCACAAGGAACAGTAGCTGTGCGACCGATTCAAAAATCGAAAAAACTGGATGATGTTTGCTACGATATTCGTGGGCCCGTGCTGGAAAAGGCGCGGCAGATGGAGGAAGACGGTCACAAGATCATCAAGCTCAACATCGGCAATCTGGCCACCTTCGGTTTCGATGCGCCCGACGAAATCGTGCAGGACATGATACGCAATATGTCGAATGCATCGGGTTATACCGATTCAAAAGGCATGTTCGCGCCGCGCAAGGCGATCATGCAGTACACGCAGGAAAAGAAAATCACCGGCGTGACGATAGACGATATCTATCTCGGCAACGGCGCTTCGGAGCTGATCGTCATGAGCATGAACGCGCTGCTCAATACCGGCGATGAAGTGCTGGTGCCATCGCCCGATTATCCCTTGTGGACGGCTGCGGTCAGCCTGTCCGGCGGCACACCCGTGCATTACATCTGCGACGAGCAGGCAGAGTGGTACCCGGATATCGCAGACATCAAGAAGAAGATCAATTCGAACACCAAGGCGATCGTCGTCATCAATCCGAACAATCCTACCGGCGCCTTGTACCCGGTCGAATTGCTGCAGCAGATCGTCGACCTCGCGCGCGAACACCAGTTGATCATCTTCGCCGATGAGATTTACGACAAGGTGTTGTACGACGGCGCCAAGCACGTGTCCATCGCTTCGCTGGCCGATGACGTGCTCTTTATTACCTTCAACGGCTTGTCCAAAAACTATCGCGCCTGCGGTTATCGCGCCGGCTGGATGATCGTCTCGGGTGAGAAGCGCCACGCCCAGGATTACATCGAAGGCTTGAACATGCTGGCTTCGATGCGCCTGTGTGCGAATGCGCCGGGGCAGTATGCAATCCAGACTGCGCTGGGTGGTTACCAGAGCATAGACGACCTGGTCGGCCCGGGCGGACGCCTGTTGCGGCAGCGCGATCTGGCGCACAAGCTGCTGACCGATATCCCCGGCGTGACCTGCGTCAAGCCGAAGTCGGCCCTGTACATGTTCCCGCGGCTCGATCCGAAGATGTATCCGATCAAGAACGATCAGGATTTTGCCTATGAATTGCTGGCCGAAGAGAGCGTGCTGATCGTGCAGGGTACCGGTTTCAACTGCCCGACCACTGATCATTTCAGGGTAGTATTCCTGCCGAACTCCGATGACTTGACGCTGGCGATAGGCCGGATCGCGCATTTCCTCGAAGGCTATCGCAAACGCGTGGGCTGAAGCGGCCGCCATTTTAGTCCTCGCGCGCGCCTGCCCGGCGCGCGCATGTTTCATCCGACCTCATTTACACAGAAATTATGAAATCCATCAAAGTAGGCTTGTTAGGGATCGGCACCGTCGGTGCAGGCACATTCAATGTACTCAAGCGCAACCAGGAAGAAATTTCCCGCCGCGCCGGTCGCGGCATAGAAATCGTGATGGTGGCAGATCTGGATGTCGCGCGCGCCAAAGCGCTGGTCGGCAACCAGTGCGAAGTCGTCAGTGACGGCAACCTGGTGGTCACCAATCCCGAGATCGATATCGTGATTGAATTGATCGGTGGCTACGGCGTGGCCAAGGACCTGGTCTTGAAGGCGATCGCCAACGGCAAGCATGTCGTGACTGCAAACAAGGCCTTGCTGGCAACCTGTGGCGATGAAATCTTCAAGGCGGCGCAGGAAAAAGGCGTGATGGTTGCCTACGAGGCAGCGGTTGCCGGCGGCATTCCGATCATCAAGGCGCTGCGCGAAGGTTTGACCGCCAACCGCATCGAATGGATAGCCGGCATCATCAATGGCACCACCAATTTTATCCTGTCCGAAATGCGCGACAAGGGTTCGGATTTCGATACCGTTTTGCAGGAAGCGCAACGCCTCGGTTACGCGGAAGCCGACCCGACCTTCGATATCGAAGGCATAGACGCCGCACACAAGGCAACCTTGATGGCGGCGATCGCTTTCGGCATCCCGGTGCAGTTCGACAAGGCGCATATCGAAGGTATCACCAAGCTGGAAGCAGTCGATATCCGCTATGCAGAAC
>NZ_JAUSME010000201.1 GCF_030645555.1 Herminiimonas sp. | reverse complement strand
GACGGCTGCGGATTTGTACAAGCTGGGTTTTCGCGCGCTGGCCGAACTGGACCGGATGGCAGACAAGTCGGCGCAGAATGTGCTGGCGGCGCTGGAAAAATCGAAATCGACGACCTTTGCACGCTTCATTTATGCGCTCGGCATACGCCATGTCGGCGAGGCGACGGCAAAGGAACTGGCACGTCATTTCGGCAATCTGGAAGCTCTGCTGCAGGCGTCGGAAGAGCAGTTGCTGGAAGTGGCCGATATCGGCCCGGTGGTTGCGAAATCGATCATCAGTTTCCTGGTCGACCCCTTGAATATTGAATTGATTGCGCAGTTGCAGGCGGCCGGCGTCAGCTGGCCGGAGCATGTGGTGGAGAGCCAGGCCAAGCCGCTGGCCGGCAAAACCTTTGTCCTGACCGGCACCCTGCCTACCCTCAGTCGCGATGCCGCTGCCGAGAAAATAGAAGCGGCGGGCGGCAAGGTGGCCGGTTCTGTTTCAAAGAAGACCAGCTATGTCGTTGCAGGAGCGGAGGCAGGCAGCAAGCTGGCCAAGGCAGAGGAACTCGGCATCACGGTACTGGATGAATCAGCGTTGCTAAACTTACTGGAATTCCATGAACAAGATTAGAAAAGCAGTTTTCCCGGTCGCCGGCCTGGGCAGTCGTTTCCTGCCTGCCACCAAGGCGCAGCCTAAGGAAATGCTGCCGATAGTCGACAAGCCGCTGATCCAGTATGCGGTGGAAGAAGCCGTTGCTGCCGGCATCACCGAAATGGTGTTCATCACCGGCCGTAACAAGCGCGCGATCGAAGATCATTTCGACAAGGCGTATGAGCTGGAAGCGGAACTGGAAGCCGCCAATAAAAAGGCCTTGCTGGACCTGGTGCGTAACGTCATCCCCAAGCATGTCAATTGCATCTACATCCGCCAGTCTGCACCGCTGGGCCTGGGCCATGCAGTATTGTGCGCGCGTCCGGTGATCGGCAATGAGCCATTCGCCGTGTTGCTGGCCGATGACTTCATGGATACCGAAGCCGGCACCAAGCCGGTGCTGGCGCAGATGACGGAGATCTTCGCGCGCGAAGGCCACAGCATACTGGCCGTACAGGATGTGCCGCGCGCAGAAACCAAACAATATGGCATCGTCAGCGCCACCCCTTATCAGCCGAATCTGGAGCTGGTGAACGCGATCGTCGAAAAGCCGCAACCTGAGCTTGCGCCATCGACGCTGGCGGTGGTGGGGCGCTACGTGCTGACCAGCAGGATTTTTGATTATCTGGAAACGCTCGGCAAGGGCGCCGGCGGTGAAATACAATTGACCGACGGCATCGCCGCGTTGATGCAGGCCGAGCAGGTGCTGGCCTACCGCTACACCGGTCAGCGTTATGATTGCGGTTCCAAGCTCGGCTATCTGAAGGCGATGGTCGCGATGGGGCTCAAGCACCCGGAAACCGGCGCCGCTTTCACAGACTATTTGAAGACGATCAAATGACGGTAAGAGAAATCCTGAAGATGGGCGACCCGCGCCTGCTGCGCATAGCCGAACCGGTACCGGCCTTCGGTACGCCGGAGCTAGACGCGCTGATCGTCGACATGTTCGACACGATGTATGCAGCCAACGGCGCCGGCCTGGCTGCGCCACAGATAGGCGTGAATCTGCGTCTGGTGATTTACGGCTTCAAGCAGAACACGCGCTATCCGGATGCGCCAGCGGTACCGGAAACCGTGCTGATCAATCCGAAACTGCGACCGTTGTCAGCCGAGATGGAGGAAAGCTGGGAAGGTTGCCTGTCGGTGCCCGGCTTGCGTGGCGTGGTGCCGCGTTTCAGCAGCTTGCATTAT